>JBEITC010000502.1:0-2826 GCA_040375075.1 Planctomycetota bacterium
CGCCGCCTTCGGCGCCGGCGCCGGCTTCACGTGCGCGTCGACGTAGCTCGGCGCGAACGGCAGCTTCTCGACCTCGCGCTCGTGGAACGGCACGCCGTCGGTCATCCACTTCGGCGCCGGCTCGCCCTTGAGGTGGCAGGCGAAGTACTCGGCCATGCGGCGCGACCAGTCCTTCATGTTGGCGCGGTTGCGCAGGCCGTGGCCCTCGCCGTTGTAGTTGAACAGGTAGCTCTCCTTGCCCAGGCGCCGCAGCGCCGTGAAGTACTCGATGCCCTGCGTCCACGGCACCGCGCCGTCCTGGTCGTTGTGCAGGATCAGCACCGGCGTCTTCACCTTGTCGGCGAAGTGGATCGGCGAGTTCTCCTGGTAGCGCAGCGGGTACTCCCACGGCGTGCCGCCGATGCGCGACTGCGTCATCTCGTACTGGAACTGCCGCGACATGCCCGACTCGTAGCGGATGCCGCCGTACGCCGAGAGCATGTTGCTGACCGGCGCGCCGCTCTCGACGGCGGCGAAGATGTGCGTGCGCGTCACGAGGTACGCCGTCTGGTAGCCGCCCCAGCTGTGGCCGGCGGCGCCGATCGCCTTCTCGTCGACGAAGCCCTGCGCGATCAGGTGCTGCACGCCGCTGACGACGCACTTCACGCACGACGAGCCGGGATAACCGACCTCGTAGACGACGTCGGGCATGAACCAGAGGTAGCCGTTGCTGACGTAGTACGCGGCGTTCGGCGACGTGCCCGGCGCCGGCGCGACGTAGTTGTGCAGCCCCTGCGTCATGCGCTCGTAGAAGTAGACCATCATCGGGTACTTCTTCGTCGGGTCGAAGTCGTCGGGCTTGACGAGCACGCCCTTGCGCTGGCCGCCGTCGCCGTCGATCCAGTGCACGAGCTCGGCCTTGCCCCAGCGGAACTGCTGCTGCTGCGGGTTGGCGTCGCTGAGCCGGCGCGCGTCGGTGAAGTCGGACGCGACGGTCCACAGGTCGGGGAACTCGGCGAACGAGCCCTGGGTGAAGAACAGCCGGCTGCTCTTCTTCGGCCGCGCCACGTCGGCGTAGTTCTTGTCGCCGTAGAGCAGCTTCTGCGGCCGCTGCTGGCGGACGATCGAATCGGCGAAGAAGCCCTCGGCCATGGTGTCGAGGTTGGTCGCCTGCAGCAGCAACTCGTCGTCGAGGCCGAGCGTGTCGTCGTCGCGCGGCAGCGCCTGGATGCGCAGGCGCGTGCGGTTCTGCCGGCCGAAGCCGTCGGTCACGCACGCGGCGACGCCGGTCGCCGGATCGATCCGCCAGACGTCGAACTCGTCGTAGAACAGCACGGCGGCGTCGTTCGCGGCCCACCCGGCGAGACCGAAGGCCGAGTCCGGCTCGGGGTGGTCGTCCTGGTAGTCGTGGAACGGCACGCCGAGCGCGCCGGTCAGGTCGCGCGTCGCGCCGGTGGCGAGGTCATGGCACTGCCAGTGGTAGCTGGCGTCGAACCAGACGAGGTACTTGCCGTTCGGCGAGTTGGTGACGTTGCCGCGGTAGCGCGTCAGCAGCTTGCGGCGGGCGCCGGTCTGGCCGTCGACGACGTAGACGTCGCTGTAGCGGCCGTCCCACGTGACCTCCTGCTCGTAGGGCCTGCCGTCCGTGCCCAGCATCCAGCGGCCGTCGGTGCCGATCGGCCGCAGCGTGCGCAGCGCGTCGTCGCCGAGCACCGCGACCTCGTCCTTCTGGCGGCGGTAGACCGCGGTCCACTGCGGGTTGCGTTCGCCGTTGCCGCGCTTCTGCTGCATCGTCTGCAGCATCCCGTCGCGCCAGTTCCACAGGTCGAGCGCGACCTTGTCCTCGGGCAGGATCGGCAGCGGCTCGGGCGCCGGCGCATCGTGCACCTCGAACGTCAGCGTCCAGCCGTCGCGCGTGAACGATGCGCCGCCGGCCGGCCGCTTGCCCGCCGGCATGCCGGGGCCGCCGGCCCACGCGATGCGCTTGCCCGGCGCGGCGCCGCCGTCCCACAGGTAGACGTCGGCGACCGGCTTGTCGTCGGCGAACGTCTCCTTGTCGCTGGTGAACGTCAGCGCCGACTCGCCGCGGTCGAACTGCACGCTGCCGATGCGCGCGATGCCGTCGTGCACGCACGCCGCGTCACCGCCCTCGGGCGCCTGCACGAACAGCCCGTACTTGCCGTCGGCGGCCGGCTTCTTCGCCGAGGTCTGGAACCACATCTTCTTGCCGTTGCGCGACAGGCCATAGCTGACGACGTCGGCGTGCGACCGCTGCGCGCCGGTAGCGAGGTCGCGCACGACCAGCTCGGTGCCCTCGGGGCGCTTGGACTCGAGCGGATCGGTCGCCGCGGCGCCGTTGCGACGACCTTGGCCGCGCCGCGCGCCGCCGCTCTCGCCAGCCAGCGCCTCGCCGGCTGGCGGCTCTGCGGCCTTTGGTTCTGCGGCCTTCGGTTCTGCGGCCTTTGCTTCCGCCGCCTTTGCTTCGGCGGCCTTCGGCTCCGCGGCCGCCGGCTCTGCGGCTGCCGGCTCCTCGACCTTCGCTGCCGCGACCGCGGGCTCCGCCGGCTTCCCGGCTGCAGCGGCTTCGCCAGCCTTTGTTTCGCCCGGCTTCGGCGCCTCGCCCGCGCCGCCTTCGGCAGGCTTCGCGTCGGCCTTCGCCTCGTCTTTCTTCTCGTCAGGCTTCTCCTTGTGCAGGAACAGCAGCGGCGCCTCGGGCGCGAACGCCGCGGCCTTCAGCTTGCCGAGCTTCTCGACCTTGCCGGTCGCGAGCTCGAGCAGCATCCACTCGCGATCGCGCGCGGTGGCGTCGTCACCGCCGTTCGCGCCGCCCCCCGCACCGCCAGCGGC
>JBEITC010000239.1:0-6061 GCA_040375075.1 Planctomycetota bacterium
CGTCGGCGCAGACGTCGCAGCTGCCGCAGCCGTCCTGCAGGTCGTCGAAGCCGAAGTGTTCGTGGATCGTGCGCTTGCGGCACAGCCCTTCGGTGGCGTAGCGGACCATGCGCAACAGGCCCATCAGGTCCGACTGGCGCTTGTCGTCGGGCAGCCACGCGCTGAGTTCGTCGTCGGTCGGCAGGCGCTCGAACCGCAGGTCGCGGCCGATCTCGCCGGTGACGCAGCCGCCGCTGCGCAGCAGCCGCAGCACGGTCTCGACGCGGCCATCGCGCCGGTTCTTGCCGAGGAACACCGCGCGCAGCGCGTCGAGGTCGACGGCGTGCAGCCGGTCGCCGAGGCCCTGCAGGTGCGCGGCGACGTCGCGCGCGAACTCCGCGCCGGGGTTGGCCCACTCGGTGAAGTCGCGCTGGATGGCGACGTCGTCGCTCGCGTACAGCAGCTCGCAGAAGGCGCCCTGCCCGTCGCGGCCGGCGCGGCCGACCTCCTGGTAGTAGGCCTCGAGCGTGCGCGGGATCTGCCAGTGCACGATGGCGCGGATGTCGGCCTTGTCGACGCCCATGCCGAAGGCGTTGGTGGCGAGCATCAGCGCGTCGGAGCGTTCCTGGAAGGCGCGCTGCTGCGCCTTGCGCTCGTGCGCCGACAGGTCGCCGTGGTAGACGAGCGGCCGCAGGCCTTGCCGTTGCAGCTCGCCTTCGAGGCGGGCGAGGTCCTTGATCAGCGCGCAGTAGACGATCGCCGGGCCGCCGGTGCGGTCGAGCACGGCGCGCAGCCGCGCGAGCTTGCCGGCTTCGTCGGTGGCTTCGTGCACCGACAAGAACAGGTTGTCGCGCGCGATGCCGGTGTGGAAGCGCGGCGCTTCGCCAAGGCGCAGCACGGCGCGGATGTCGTCCTGCACCTCCGGCGTCGCCGTCGCGGTCAGGCACAGGCACGGCGGGTCGCCGAGCTCCCGCCGCACGGCGCCGAGCTTGAGGTACTCGGGGCGGAAGTCGTGGCCCCAGTGGCTGACGCAGTGCGCCT
Source organism: Planctomycetota bacterium (assembly GCA_040375075.1). Classification (GTDB taxonomy): domain Bacteria; phylum Planctomycetota; class UBA1135; order UBA1135; family UBA2386; genus UBA2386. Next base: position 1,021 of record JBEITC010000239.1, read on the forward strand.
CGTCGATGGCCATCGCCGCGACGCCGATCGCGCAGAGGCCGTCGAGGAAGCCCGGCACGGCGAAGCGCTCGGGCGTGACGTACAGCAGCTTGACCTCGCCGCGGGCGGCGCGCTCGAGCCGGCGCTCGCGTTCGGTCCGCTCGACGTGGCTGTGGATGCACGTCGCCGGCAGGCCCTTCTGCTGCAGCGCCGCGACCTGGTCGTCCATCAACGCGATCAGCGGCGAGACGACGATCGTCAGCCCGTCGCGGACCAGCGCCGGCAGCTGGAAGCACAGCGACTTGCCTTCGCCGGTCGCCATCAGCACCAGCGCCGAGCCGCCGGCGAGGTGGTGGGCGACGATGTCGCGCTGCGGGCCACGGAAGGCGGCGTGGCCGAACCAGCGGCGCAGTTCCTGCTCGAGGTCGCTCACGGCGCGCAGCCTACGCGCCCGTGGCCGCTGCCGCGCGGCCGTCGTAGAGTCCGCCCGCCATGAGCGAAGTCTCCCGTCGCGGATTCCTGTCGTCGGCCGTCGCCGGCGGCCTCGTCGCGCCGATCGCGGCGCCAGCGCTGCTGCGCCTGCGCTCGCCGGTCGCCATCTCCAGCTTCAACGGCCTCAAGGCGGTCGAGATCGCCTTCCAGCGCATGACCGACGGCTGGAGGCCGGTCGACGCCGCCGTCGCCGGCGTGTCGGTGGTGGAGGACGATCCCGAGGACGACGGCGTCGGCATCGGCGGCCTGCCCAACGAGGACGGCGTCGTCGAGCTCGACGCCAGCGTCATGGACGGCCCGTCCGGCCTCGCCGGCGCCGTCGCGTCGCTGCAGAACATCCAGAATCCGGCGCAGGTGGCGCTCAAGGTCATGCGCCACACCGACCACGTGCTGCTGGTCGGCGAGGGCGCGCTGCGCTTCGCCCGCGCGCACGGCTTCCCCGAGGTCAATCTGCTGACCGAGGCGGCGCGCAAGAAGTGGCTCGAGTGGAAGGAGAAGCGCTCCGCGATCGACGACTGGATCACGCCCGACGAGAACGGCGAGCACGGCAAGGAGTGGTTCGACAAGTACAAGCACAAGACCGGCACGATCCATCTCGGCGCGGTCGCGGCGAACGGCGACGTCGGCTCGTGCACGACGACCTCGGGCCTCGCGTTCAAGCTCGCCGGCCGCGTCGGCGACTCGCCGGTGATCGGTTGCGGCAACTACTGCGACAACGACGTCGGCACCGGCGGCGGCACCGGCCGCGGCGAGGCCAGCATCTTGATCAACAGCGCCAGCTTCCTGGTGCACCAGATGGGGCTCGGCAAGTCGCCGACCGACGCGTGCCTCGCGGCGGTGCAGCGCGTCGACCGACTGACCAAGCTCAAGCGCCTGCGCGACGACAAGGGCCGGTTGAACTTCCAGATCCAGTTCTACGCCACCAACAAGAAGGGCGAGTTCGGCTCGGCCTCGACGTACGACGACCAGTTCTCGGTGTGCGACGACAAGGGCCCGCGGCGCGTCGACATGGCGTCGCTGTACGGCGAGCCGCCGCCCAAGTGACGGCGGCGGCGGCGGCCGCGGCGGCCGGAGCCGCCGCGGTCGAGGCGCGCGTCGCCCTCAGCCCAGGTCGGCGAGGCTCTGCTCGACGCCGGCCAGTTGCGCCTGCAGCGCGGCGAGGTTCGCGCGCTCCTTTGCGATGACCTCCGGCGGCGCCTTGGCGACGAAGCCCTCGTTGCCGAGCTTGCGTTCGATGCCGCCGATCTGGCCGCGCAGCTTCTCGGCCTCCTTCAGCAGCTTCGCCTTCTCCTTCTCCAGGTCGACGACGCCGAGCAGGTGGCACTTGCCGGCGCCGAGCACGACGGTGGCGCTGTCCTTGGTGCGCTGCGCGTCGGCGGCGATCGTCACCTCGGCGAGGCCGGCCATGTGCGCCAGCAGCGGCGCGGTCGCGCGCAGCGTCGCCGCCAGTTCCCCGTCGGCGGCGAAGCGGGCGACGAGGCGCTCCTTCGGCGCGACCTGGTAGCGGGCGCGCGTCTCGCGGATGGCGACGCACCACTGCTGCATCAGCGCGACCTCGCGCTCGGCGGGGGCGCTGCGCCACGCCGCCGGCGCCGACGCCCACGCGGCGCGCACCAGCAGCTCGCCATCGGCGAACGGCGCGGTGACGCCGCGCACCGGCGCCAGCTCGCGCAGCTTCGTCCACAGCGTCTCGGTGAGGAACGGCACGAACGGGTGCAGCAGGCGCAGCGTCTGGTCGAGCACGGCGGCGAGCACCTGCTCGGCGACCGCGCGCAGGGCCGGGTCGGCGCCGTCCTTGCAGCGCGGCTTGACCATCTCCAGGTACCAGTCGCACAGCTCGTTCCAGAAGAAGTCGCGGGCCGCGCCGATCGCCGCCGACGGGTTGTAGCCGGCGAGGTGGCCGTCGACCGCGGCGACCGCGGCGGACAGGCGCGAGAGGATCCAGCGGTCCTCGAGCGGCAGCTGTGCGGGATCGAGCGGCTGGAACGGCGCGCCGGTCAGGTTGAGGAACGCGAAGCGCGCGGCGTTGAACAGCTTGTTGCCGAAGTTCGCGCCGACGGCGAAGCGGTCGCTGGTCGCCTTCGCCGCGGTGATGCCTTCCTTGGCGTACTGGCCGATCAGGTCCATCGGCTGCTTCGTCTCGGGGTCGAGGAAGGTGCCGAGGTAGGGGCCGGGCTTGGCGGTGGCGAGGTCGATCAGGCGCTCGGGCTCGCCGGGCTGGGTGAACGGCGAGATCGCCTGCACCGGCAGTCGGATGTCCTGCGTGCCGGTCTGCAGCTCGCAGACGACGTAGCGCAGCGCGTCGGCGCCGTAGCGCGAGATGATGTCGAGCGGGTCGATGCCGTTGCCCTTGCTCTTCGACATGCGCTCGCCCTTGCCGTCGAGGATCGTGGCGTGCAGGAACACGTCGGTGAACGGCACGTCGCCGAGGTTGTAGAGCCCGGTGACGACCATGCGCGCGACCCACAGCGTGATGATGTCGCGGCCGGTGACGAGGCAGCTGCCGGGGTAGTAGGCCTGCAGCGCCGACGGCCGGTCGCCGGACGCGCCGAGCGGCGTCTGGCCGGCTTCGACCTGCGCCGTCGCCGGGTCGGGCCAGCCGAGCGTGCTGTGCGGCCACAGCGCCGAGCTGAACCACGTGTCGAGCACGTCGGGGTCGAGCTGGAAGCCGACGCCCTGCAGGATCGGGCCGAGCTGCTGGTCCTGCGCCGCGTCGCGGAAGCAGACCTGCACCTCGACCGACGCCGGCGCGCCGGGGGCGGCGAGCGCGGCGACGGCGTCCTGCGGCGCGAGCTTGCTGCCGTCGGGCAGCACGATCCACGCGGCGGCGTCGTCGCGCTGCAGCTGCGCGCCGAGCATCGGCAGCATCGACAGCAGGACCTTGCCCGGCATCTCGCCGCGCCAGACCGGGATGCGGTGGCCCCACCAGAGCTGGCGGCTGATGCACCAGTCGCGCTTCTCGCCGAGCCACTGGTCGTACATCTTGCGGTAGCGCTCGGGGTCGGGATGGAAGCCGACCGCCGCGCGCGGCGTGCCGTCCGGCAGCTTTGGCAGCGCGCCGGCCGAGGCGTCGAGCGCCACCTGCGCGAGGCCCGCGGCGCGGAACTCCTTGCTGGTGCCGCGGCCCATGACGACGCCGCCGTCGACGTCGGCCATGCGCACGAACCACTGCTTGCTCAGGTACGGCTCGACGATGGTCTTGCTGCGGTCGCTGTGGTCGACCTCCATCGCGCGGTCCTCGACCTTCTCGACGAGGCCGAGCGCCTGCAGGTCGGCCATCACCTGCTTGCGCGCGGCGAAGCGGTCGAGGCCCTGGTACTTGCCGCCGTGGCGGTTGACCGTGCCGTCCTCGCTCAGCACGTTGATCGCGCCGATGCGCGGGTGGCGCTGCCAGACGGCGTAGTCGTTGGGGTCGTGCGCCGGCGTGATCTTGACGCAGTCGGTGCCGAGCGCGGGGTCGGCCCACTCGTCGAGCAGCAGCGGGATCTCGCGGTCGACGAGCGGCAGGCGCAGCGTGCGGCCAGCGCGCGCCATCGCCGCGATCGCGGCGAGCGTCGGCACGACCTCGCGCTCGCGCTGCAGCAGGCGCTCGAGCTCGCGCTCGGCGTCGCCTTGCTCCTTCGGGCCGGCCTCGGCGACCTTGCGCCGCTGCTCGGCGATCGTGGCCGCCATCGCCCCCTGCGGGTCCGGGTGCACGGCGACGGCGGTGTCGCCGAGCATCGTCTCGGGCCGCGTCGTCGCCACCAGCACGTGCGTCGGTTCGCCGGCCTCCGGCGCCTGCACCGGGTAGCGCAGGTAGTGGAACTTGCCCTGCACCGTCGCCTTGTAGAGCTCGTCGTCGGCGACGGCGGTCTGCAGGGCGCAGTCCCAGTTGACGAGGCGGTTGCCGCGGAAGATCAGGCCGTCGCGGAACATCGCGAAGAACGTGCGCCGCACCGCGCGGGCGCAGACCTCGTCCATCGTGAAGCGCGCGCGGTCCCAGTCGCACGAGCAGCCCATCGCCTGCTGCTGGCCGACGATGCGCTTCTTGCTGGTCGCCGCCCAGTCGTGGATGCGCTGCACCAATGCCTCGCGGCCGACGTCGTGGCGGGTCTTGCCCTCGATCTCCTTGAGCCGCTTCTCGACGACCGCCTGCGTGGCGATGCCGGCGTGGTCGGTGCCGGCCTGCCACAGCGCGTCGAAGCCGCGCATGCGACGCCAGCGCGTCAGCAGGTCCTGCATGACGTTGTCCATGGCGTGGCCCATGTGCAGCGCGCCGGTGACGTTCGGCAGCGGCATCATCACGACGTACGGCTTCTTGCTGGCGTCGGGGGTCGCGGCGAACGCCTTCGAGGCGAGCCAGCGGGCGGTCACGGCGGGCTCCAGCGTCTGCGGTTCGTACTTCAGCGGCAGTTCGGTGCTCATCGGCGGGCGGGGAGTGTAGGGACGCGACCGGCGGCAGGCACGCACCGGTTGCCGCGAGGCCCTTGCGCCGGGGCGCGCCGCGGCCGACCTTGCCGCTCGCATGCCGCCGAGCGAACCGTCCGAGCCCGCGCCGTCCCGGTTCGCCCGCGCGCGCGCCGCCGTCGCC
>JBEITC010000321.1:0-4832 GCA_040375075.1 Planctomycetota bacterium
CGCCAGCGGCCACGAACGGCACGAGCAGGTAGACGTGGCCGATCGGGAACCACGTGTAGGCGACGCCGTTCGTGCCGAGCTTGCCGCAGGTGCTCAGCTGCTGGATGTAGGCGGCGCCGAGCGTCTCGCCGAGCGAGTCGCCACCCTGGTCGGCCCGCAGCAGCCCGCTGTCGCCGCGCCGCCACAGGCTGCGCGCCGCCTGCATCGTGAAGCCGGCGTCCTCGGTCTCGAAGTTGCCGTGCGCGACCGTCGCGAACAGCAGGAACACGACGAGCCACAGCCGCCGCAGGAGGCGCGCGTCGCCGCTCACCGTGGCCCTCCCGGCGCTGCCAGTTGGGCGGGATCGACGCCGAGCAGCGGCAGCGCCCAGAACCACAGCACGGGCAGCAGCAGGATCGCCGCCAGCAGGTCGACGCAGATGCCGGCGCGCGCCATCTGGCCGAAGGTGATCAGGCGCGAGCTGAACACGATGGTGTTCGGCGGCGTCGCGATCGGCAGCATGAAGCCGCACGACGCGGCGATGACCGCCGGCAGCATCAGCACCAGCGGATCGAGGCCCGCCGCGCGCGCGCCGTCGCGCAGGATCGGCATCAACAGCGAGGCGACGGCGACGTTGCTCGCCACCTCGGACAGCAAGGTGATCGACAGCACGAGCACGAACAGCAGCACGGCCGGATGCACGCTGCCGATCAACGGCCGCAGCGCCTCGCCGAACGCGGCCGAGAGGCCCGTCGGCCCGAAGGCGTCGGCCATCGCGACGCCGGCGCCGAGCAGGAGCAGCAGGTCGAACGGCATGCGGCGCGCGGTCTCCCAGTCGGTCAGCCGGCGACCGTCGGGCGTGCCGGCCGGCACGAGGAAGGCGAGGATCGCCACCAGCACCGCGACGCTGCCGTCGGCGATGAAGCTGTCGCGCTTGCCGGCGGGCACGAGGTACGACGCCCAACCGCGGATCGTCTCGCCGGCGCCCAACTGCACGTTGCCGCGGGTGATCCACAGCAGCACGGCGAGGCCGAACAACGCCGCCGTGCGCTTCTCCGCCGTCGACCACGGGCCGAGCTCGCGCGCTTCGCGCAGCAGGTCGTCCTGGCCGCGCAGCGGCGTCGCCGGCAGCGGCAGCGCGAAACGCGTGAGACAGAAGCTGGCGACGACGGCGAGCAGCAACGCGTACGGCAGGAACGCCAGCACCCAGCCGAGGAACGACACCTGCCGCGCGCCGGCGGCGACCAGCGGTTCGTAGGCGCCGTAGAAGATCGCGTTCGGGGCGGTGCCGATCGGCGAGCCGATGCCGCCGATCGACGCGCCGTAGGCGATCGCGCACATGATGGCGGCGCCGAAGTTGGCGAGCGCGCGCGGCGGCAGTTCGCCGAGCGCCGCCATGCGCTGCACCAGCACGGTGCCGATCGGCAGCAGCAACAGCGCGACCGACGTGTTGTTGATCCACGTCGAGATGACGGTCGCGGCGAGGAAGAACCCGAGCACCAGCCGGCGCGGCTGCGCGCCCAGGCGCGCGACGACGCCGAGCGCGAGGCGGCGGTGCAGGCCGCAGCGTTCGACCGCCTGCGCCAGCACGAAGCCGCCGCCGAACAGCCACAGGATGGGATCGCCGTAGCCGCGCGTCGTGTCGCCGGTCGAGGCGACGCCGAGCACCGGATAGAGCGCGAGCGGGATCAGCGCAGCCGCCGCGATCGGCATGGCCATCAGCAGCCAGCACGACGTCGTGAAGCCGGTGACGAACAGCGCGCGGCAGGCGACACCGACGTCGACGCCGGCGGCGAAGGGCAGGAAGCGCCCCGCCCACCAGCACAGCAGCCCGACGGCCAGCGCCGCGGCGATGCGGCCCGGGTGCACCTCGCGCGCCGACGCGCCGACCGACGGCACCGCGTCGCTCACGCGTCCCCCGTCGGGCCGACCGCGTCCGCGAGCCAGCGCAGGTACGCCGGCAGCCCGTCGCCGACGGCGAGTTCGAGCACTTCCGGCACCTCGTACGGATGCAGCGCGACGACGCGCGCGCGCAGCGCCGCGGCCGCCGCGGCGGTGGTCTTGGCGATCAGCAGCAACTCAAAGGCGGCGTCGACGCGGCCCTCCCAGCGGAAGTACGAACGCACCCCCGGCAGCACGTTGACGCACGCGCACAACCGCTCGTCGACGAGCGCGCGCGCGAGCTCGTGGGCGCCGAGCCGACCGGCGCGATCGCTGCTCGCCGGCGCGGTGCAGAGCACGACGACGGCGGCGGCCATCAGCGTCCCCTCGCGAGCCGTTCGGCCAGCAGCGGGTCGAGGCCGGAGGCGAGGATCTTCGCTTGCGTGCGGCGGAAGTCGTAGGCGACGCGGTGGATCGTCACGGCGTCGTCGGCGACGACCGCGAACGACGCGCGCGGGTCGAGGTCGCGCGGCTGGCCGACGCTGCCGACGTTGACGATGCACGGCCCCTCGAGCGCGAAGCTCGGGCGCTCGTCGGTCGCCTGCACGAAGCGGAAGTCCGGATAGTGCACGCCCGGCCAGTGCGTGTGGCCGACGAAGCACGGCCGGTCGACGAGCGCGAACAGCTGGCGCATCTTCTCCGGTGCCTGGTAGCCGTCGCTCTTCATCACGTACTCCATCACCGGGTCGCGCGGCGAGCCGTGGCAGAACACGCAGCCGAAGTCCTGCTGCCGCTCGGGCAGGCCGCGCAGCCACTCCCACACCTTGCGCCGGCCGGGCCGGAACAGCGACGGCTTGAGCTTTCCGCGCGAGTAACCAAGAGCCTCGCGCGCCTGCCGGCTGAAGTCGTCGAGTTCGTTGGCGTGGAACAGCCCCCAGTCGTGGTTGCCGCGCAACGTCCACTTGCAGCGCGCCATCACGAGGCGCGCGACCGGCAACGGATCGGGGCCGTAGCCCACGACGTCGCCGAGGCAGACCGTCTCGCGCACGCCGAGCTGGTCGATGCGGGCGAACACCGCCTCGACCGCTTCGAGGTTGGCGTGCAGGTCGGAGACGATCGCGAACGGGGTCACGTCACCCGCGCCGCCTGCGCCAGGAGGGCTTGCTGCACGGCGGCCTCGATCGCGGCCTCCGCCGCGGCCAGCGGCATGCGCATCGTCGCACCGGCAGCCTTCTTGTGCCCGCCGCCGCCGAACTGCGCGACGATCGCCTGCACGTCCACGTCGCCGCGCGCGCGCAGCGAGCACTTCACCGCGCCGTCGAAGCGCTCCTTGAGCAGCGCCACGACCTCGACGCCCTCGATGGAGCGCAGCGGGTCGAGGACGGCGTCGGTGTCGAAGTCGGCGCGCGTGGCGCGCTCCATCAGCGGCTTGTCGAGCGCGGCCATCGCCAGTCGACCGCCGAGCTTCAGCCGGTGGCGCGCGAGCGCCTCGGCGAGCACGCCCGCGGAGTCGGGATGGTTGCGGCGATGGAGCGCGTCGTAGATGCGGCTGCCATCGACGCCGGACGCGATCAGTTCGCCGGCCATGGCGAAGACCTCGGCGTCGGCGTTGCTGTAGCGGAACCAGCCGGTGTCGGCGACGAGCGACAAGAACACGCCTTCGGCGGCGGCGGCGCCGAGCGGAACGTCGAGCTCGCGATAGAGCCGGCGCACCAGCGCGCCGGTCGCCGCGGCCTTGACGTCGACGTAGTGCACGACGCCGTCGCCGGCGTCGCCGCCGACGTGGTGATCGATGACCGCCACCGTGGGCCGCGTCTGCAGCAGCCGCTGGCCGAGTTGGCCGACGCGCGACATCTGGTTGCAGTCGAGCAGCACCACCGTGTCGAACTCCGGCAGCGGATCGTCGCCGCGGGCGTGGCGGAACGGCGTGTGCCGCGTGAGGAAGTCGAACGACCGGCCGATCGGGTCCGGGTTGACGATGACGACCTGCTGGCCCAGCGCCGTCAGCAGGTGGTACAGCGCCGCCTGGGCGCCAAGGCAGTCGCCGTCAGGGTTCTCGTGTCCGGTGAGCAGGAAGCGCTGCTTCTGGCGCAGGAAGTCGGGAAACGTGACCAAGCTGCGCCGACTCTATTGCCGTCGGCGACGAGGCTCAACGACCGGAGGCGATGCGTCGGCGACGACCGCCGCACACCACCGACCGCAGTGGCAGTTCCGCGTGCACGAAGCCGCGCAGCGTCGCCGCGGCGTCGGCGCCCGCGTCGACGACGACGAAGTCCGCGCGGCCGCCGACCGCGAGCCGTCCTGCGCCCGGCAGACCGAGGCTGGCCGCCGCGTGCGTCGTCGCCATGGCCAACAACTCGGCCGGCGCGAGCCCCGGCCACATCGTCGCAGCGCGCGCCAGGGCAGCGCACATCGACAGGCCATCGGCGTTGCCGGCGCGCGAATCGGTGCCGAGAGCGACCGGAATGCCGCGCGCGAGCCAACGCGGCACGTCCGGCGGTTCGCGCCGGAACCACGCGATCGCGCCGGGACAGACGGCGATCGACGCGCCGGCCGCGGCGATGCGCGCCGCGTCGCCGCGCTCGAGTTCCTGGCAGTGCACGAGTTGCGTGCGAGCCCGCAACACGCCGAGCCGCTCGAGCCAGCGCACCGCGCCCACGCCCGGCGCGCGGAAGCCTGCCGGCAGACGGCCGAGCCGCTCGAGCAGCGCGCGGAATGGCCCGGTCCCCCGCCGCAAGAACTCCTGCTCCTCCGGCAGTTCGGCGCAGTGGATCGCCAACCACCTTGCCCGCGCCGCCGCCGCGCGGAACAGCGCCGGCGAAACCGAGTACGGCGCGTGCGGCGACAGACCGGGCGCCATCGCGCCGCGCGCACGCGCCTGACGTTCGCGCACCAGCGCGCGCGCCGCAGCGCCATCGAGATGGAAGCCGGTCAGTTCGCGGTACGCCCGCGAGCGCACGGCGGCGGCGGCG
>JBEITC010000600.1:0-2002 GCA_040375075.1 Planctomycetota bacterium
CGAGGCGCTGAGCGCCGCTGGCGCCGCCGACACCGCGGCGACGCAGCGCTTCCTCGCGCAGTTGGCCGGCGAACGCTGTGCGCCGAGCGTGCGCGTCGCGGCGCTGCACGCGCTGTTCCAGGTCGGCGCGGCGGACGCGACGACGTTCGCGACGCTGGCGGCGATCCAGGCCGACGCCGACGCGCCGGTCGAGCTGCAGGGCACCAGCCTGCTGCTGCACGGCGCGCTCGCCGACGAACGCGCCCGCAGCGACGCGCCGATCGCCGACCTGCTGGCGCGCGAGCGCGTCGCCGTCGAACGCGGGCTCGTCGTCGACTGGCTGGAAGCGCTCGGCAACAGCGGCCGCGAGGCCGTGCGCGACGCCGGCCTGCGCTACCTCGCTTCGACGGACGTGCGCGAACGCGCCGCGGCCGCCTCGGCGCTGCGGCGCCTGGGCGACGAGCGCTCGCTGGCGGCGCTCGCCGGCGTGGCGACCACCGACGAGGCGGCGATCGTGCGGGTCCGCGCCGTCGACGCGCTGGCGACGCGCGCCGGCGCCACGGCGCTGGCCGCCCTCGAACGCGTCGCGCGGCAGGACACCGACGCGATGGTGCGCTCGCACGCGGTGCAGGCGCTGGCGGCGCGGCCGGAGCGCGAAGCAGCTGCGCAGACGCTGGCGCAACTGGCCGCGAGCGATCCGTCGGCCGAGGTGCGCGAACAGGCGGCGCAGGCGGCCGCAGCGCTGCGCGGCTGAGCGACGGCTCGGTGGCGCGACGCTTCGACGCCGCGGCAGTGCAGCCCCACGTCGCTACCGCAGGGCCGCGTGGCGGCGCGATGGCGTGGCGGCGCGACGCTTCGACGCGCACCGCGATGTTTGCCGCCGCGCGCTCGCGACCCTGCGCCCTGGCACGCGTCGGCAAGGCCGTCCATGATCGGCGGCCCGCGCATGACCGGCTCCGCCCCGCCGCCCGACGACGACGCGCTCGAAGCGCTGGTGTTCGACTGCCTCGAGGCGGCCGACCCGGAGGCCGAGCTCGCGCGTCGCACCGCCGGCGACAGCGCGCGCTTCGCGGCCGCGCAGCGCCTGCTCGCGCAGGTGCAGCGGCTCGAACAGACCGCGCCGGCGGGCGACGACCGCGGCGCGACGACGTCCGGCCTCGATCCGGCCGACCGCGCGACGTGGCCGCAGCTGCCCGGCGTCACGCTGACCGCGCTGCTCGGCCGCGGCGGCCAGGGCGTGGTGTTCCGCGGCCGCCAGGACTACCTCGATCGCCCCGTCGCGGTGAAGGTGCTCGACGCGGAACTGCGCACGCCGGCGTTCGTCGCACGCTTCCGCCGCGAAGCGCGCATGCTGGCGTCGCTGCGCCATCCGCACGTGGTCTCGTGCTACGACGCCGGCGTCACCGCGTCGGGCGAGTGCCATCTGGTGATGGAGTTCGTCGACGGGCCGACGCTGCGCGCGTGGATCGACCAGCACGGGCCGCTGCCGCTGCGCGCGGCGCTGCGGCTCGGCATCGCCGTCGCCGAGGCGCTGCAGACGGCGCACGGCCTCGGGCTCGTGCACCGCGACGTCAAGCCGGAGAACGTGCTGCTGCAGCCCGATCCCGCCGGCGACCGGGCGTTCCCGTTCGTGCCGCGCCTCGCCGACCTCGGCCTCGCGCGACCGGTGCAGGCGCACACCGGGCACACGATGCTCACGCCGGTCGGCGCGATGGTCGGCACGCCGCAGACGATGGCGCCGGAGCAGTTCGACGCGCCCGAGCGCGTCGACCAGCGCGCCGACGTCTATGGCCTCGGCTGCGCGCTCTGCCACGCGATCGGCGGCAAGCCCGCGTTCGCCGGCCGCACGGTCACCGAACTGATCCTCGCCAAGGCCGCGATGCGCGGCAACGGCTTGCGCGTCGAGCTGCCCGGCACGCCGCCGGACGTGGCGGCGTTCCTCGCGCGCATGCTCGCGGCGCATCCCGACGAACGGCCGGCCGACCACGGCGCGGTGGTCGCCGGCCTGCAGGCGCTGCTGGCG
>JBEITC010000202.1:0-6889 GCA_040375075.1 Planctomycetota bacterium
CGCGAACGCGCCGCCGTGCTCTGGCCGCTGCGCGGCAGCGAACTGCGCGCGCGCACGCCGTACATCGGCTGGTCGTGGCTGCACGACGAGCGCGTCGTGACCTTCCACCGTCGCGGCTTCGCGCCGATCGCGGTGCGCCCCGGCGAGCGCAGCGCCGACGCGGCCGCCGAACGCGACGCCACCGCCGCCGAGATCCGCGCGTTGCTCGCCGTGTTGCAGCGCCCGTTCACGGCGGGGGAGCTCGCGACCGCCCGCGACCGCGCCGCGGCGGAGCTGGGCCTGCGCCTGGATCCCGACGCCGCCGACCCGGCGACGGCGGCGCTGGCGCTGCGGCAGCAGATGGTCCGGCATCGCCATGGCATCGACGATTCGGCGCTCGCCAGGGTCGACGCCGCGGCCGCGACGGCAGCGCTGCAGCGGTTGCTCGCCGCCCCGCGCCGCTGGCATGCGCTGATGCCGACGCCGTCGCCGGCCAAGGGCTGGCGGCCGCGGTGAAGTTGCCCGGCCCGAACGTCCGATGAGACGGTGACGACGCGGCGCATCGTCCGGCGCCGGCGTCCCAGGACGAACTGCATGGGCTTCATCAACGTCGCCGAGCGCACGATCAACGCCAAGCTCGTCTACTACGGCGTCGGCGTCGGCGGCAAGACGACGAGCCTGCAGCAGGTGCACGGCATCTTGTGCCCGCGCAACGAGGTCCAGTTGGTGTCGATCAACACCGAAGAGGACTCGACGCTGCTGTTCGACTTCCTGCCGATCAATCTCGGCCAGGTCGGCGGCTTCAAGATCCGCATCCAGGGCTTCACGGTCCCGGGGCAGCCGAAGTACCGGCAGATGCGCAAGTACGTGCTGCAAGGCGCGGACGCCGTGGTGTTCGTCGTCGACAGCCAGCGCAGCCGCCTGCAGGAGAACCTCGAGTCGCTGCAGAGCATGCGCGAGAACCTGCGCACCAGCAGCGGCACGTCCGAGGACATCCCGATCATCGTCCAATACAACAAGCGCGACCTGCCCGACGTGATGGGCGAGGCCGAGCTGGACCGCGCCTTCCGTTTCCGCGACGACGTCGCGACGTTCCCGTCGGTCGCCACCGAGGGCCAGGGCGTGTTCGAGGCCTTCGTCGAGGCGGCGTCGTTGCTCGTCGAGCGCAAGGTCGCGCTCTACGGCCTCGGCCGCGGCAAGGCCGATCCGCGCGAGGTCGCCGAAGGCGTGCGCCAGAAGCTGTGGGCGATCTGCGACGACGTGCGTCGCGACCGCGCGGTGGTGCCGGCGGCGGAGCTGCCGCAGACGCGGCTGGCGTTCGCCGACGGCGTCGCGCCCGGTGACGACGACGACGCGCCGATCGAGCTGCTGTCGGCTCAAAGGCGCCGTCTGCCCGCGCCGAAGGCCGAACCGGTCGACGCCGACGAGCCGTTCGGCCTGTCGTACCAGCTGCGTGATTCGTCGGCCGGCACGTCGTCGGCGAAGCCGCGCGAGCTCGAGGTGCTGAGCGACGAGGAGCTGCAGATCGACTTCTCGGGCGGCCTTTCGTCCGACCTCGCCGTCGATGCCGACGCGACGTCGCTCGCGCCGACCGTGCAGCTCGACGACGCCGATCCCACGCTGTTCCACAAGTCGGTGCAGTCGAACCTCGAACTCGCCAACCGCTACGGCGAGCTCGACGAGAAGCGCTTGCTGCTCGAACACAAGGTGCAGGAGCTCGTCGAGGCCGCGCAGCAGACGGTGCACGACCTCAACCGGCCGCTCAGCGCCATGCGCCTGATGCTGTCGACGATCGACAAGGGCTACCTGGGCCAGGTCAGCGATCCGGTGCGCCAGGCGGTGCAGACCGGACTGCAGGCCGTGCACCAGATGGAGCGGTTGGTCCGCGATCTGCTCGACAGTTCGCGCCTCGACCACGACGGCGTGCAGCTGCAGTTCAGCGACTGCGACCTGACGCTGCTGTTCGCCGACGTGCTGCGCACGCTGCGCTTCGAGCTGCAGGAGAAGCGCGTGCAGCTGCGCGTCGACCCGCTGCCGATCGTGCGCGCCGACGGTTGGGCGCTGACCAAGGTGTTCCTGAACCTGCTCGGCAACGCCATCGCCTACGCGCGGCCAGGCGAGGCGCCGTGGGTGCACGTCTTCGCGGAGGAGAGCGAGGACGAGTGGCGCATCGCCGTCGCCGACCGCGGCATCGGCGTTCCCGAGGCCGACTGGCCGCGGCTGTTCCGCCGCTTCGAGCGCGGCAGCAACACCGCCGGCACGAGCGGCACCGGCCTTGGGCTGCACATCGTGAAGGAACTGGTGCAGGGCCACGGTGGTTCCGTGTCCTTCTCGTCCGAGGTGGGGCAGGGCACCACATTCGTGCTGCATCTGCCCAAGCGCCCGGTGCAGGCGCCGCACTCGCCGACCAGCGCCGTTGCGGCGCGTCACGACCTCTGACGGTCGGCGAAGGCTGCGGCCATCGCGGACAGGAAGGGCGCTGCGCTGCGGGCGGCCAACAGGGCACCCGGCCTAGCGGCGAGCGGAGTCACCGGCCTAGCGGCGAGCGGTGCCACCAGCCTAGCGGCGAGCGGAGTCACCGGCCTAGCGGCGAGCGGTGCCACCAGCCTGGCGGCGAGCGGTGCCACCAGCCTGGCGGCCGGAAAAACCAGCGGCCGCCAGGCGTGAGCCCGGCGGTCGCGGCAGTTGGTACCTCCGGAAGGGATCGAACCTTCGACCCGCGGATTAAGAATCCGCTGCTCTACCAGCTGAGCTACGGAGGCCCGTTGGGGGCGAAGAACCTAACGACCGCGCGCGCTCCGCGCAAGTCTGCGTCGACGCCTTTGATGCGCAGTCTTGACCGGGCGAGGGAGCAACGGCAAACTCCTCGCCCCCGTGAGTCCGCGCCGATGGCGTGGACGAGCGGTCGTGGCACGGTGGCTGTAGCTCAGCTCGGTTAGAGCACAAGGTTGTGGTCCTTGGGGTCGCGGGTTCAAATCCCGTCAGCCACCCCACTTGTGCCTGCGCGGACGCAGGCGCGCGCCTCAGCGGCTCATGTCGCGCAGGAAGCGCAGCAGCGCGCCGAGGCCGGCGCGCGAGCCCGGGTGGTAGGCCGCGAGCCGCGCCTCGCGGGTCGCCCGCTCGGGCGCGCTTAGGCTCGGCCCGAAACTCGCCAGCGACAGCGCCGGGTCGACCGTGCGCAGCGTCGCCGCGACGGCGCGGGCCAGGCCAGGCCGCACGTCGGGCGCTACGACGAGGCAATCGTGGCCGCCGCTGGCGAAGAAGGCCGCGCGCGCTTCGGCGGCGTCGCGCGCGACGTCGACGGCGATGCCATGGGCGGCAAGGCCCGCCAGCAGCGGCGTCATGGTGGCTTCCTGGGCGAGCAGGGCCAGCACCCCGACTTGGCGGTCGTTCGCGCTCACGTCGCGCTTCCTTCGGCAGGATCGTAGGCGGCGGTCAAGGGCGGTCGTCCGGACGGTCGATCAAGCCGTTGCCAATGGATCGTTCCTGCCTGCCAATCGTGTTCGCGGCGTGCGGGCTGCTGCCAGCCCAGGGCGCGCTCGTCGCTCCGGCCTCGCACGCAGCGCAGGAGGGCACCGGCAGCACCAACGTGCCGTTCGGGCGCAGCACGCCGACGCGCGTGCAGTACGTCTACGACGCGATGCTGTTCCAGGGGCCGGTGACGATCACCGCGCTCGCCTTCCGGCTCGACGGCCTCACGACGGCCGCCGCCAAGATGGTCGACTGCGAGTTCCGCCTGTCGACGCTGCCGCACGCGCTGACCGCGCTCGCGACCGACTTCGCCGGCAATCGCGGCGCCGACGAGACCGTCGTGCTGCCGCGCCAGATCGTGACGCTGCCGGCGGGCGCGGTCGGCGCGTCGCCCAATGCATTCCTGCCGGCGATCCCGCTGGCGACGCCCTTCTCCTACGACCCGGCACTCGGCGGCCTCGTGCTCGAACTCGTCGTGCACGGCCAGCCGCCCGGCGGCTACACGCTCGATTCGACCTTCGTCTGCAACAGCCCCGACCTGCCGGTCGGGCCGACGGCGTGCGTCGGCAGCAATGCGCTGCCGCTGCGCGTCGCCAGCACTTCGCCGCAGGTGATGTGGGGGCGGCCGTGGGTCGCGCAGGCGACGCAAGCGCTGCCCAACGCGCTCGTCGTGCTGTCGCTCGGCACGATGGAGAACGGCACGTGGGCGGGCCTGCCCTTGCCGTTCGACCTGCAGCCGATCGGCGCGCCGGGTTGCTTCCTGTCGATCGACGTCGCCGGTTCGTGGGCCGGCGTGGCGGCGAGCGACGGCACGTGCGCGTTCCCGTTCACGCTGCCGAACACGCCGACGGCGATCGGCGCATGGCTGCGTTTCCAGGCGGCGGCGTTCGACGCCAACGCCAATGCGCTCGGCCTCGTCACCAGCCAGGCGCAGAAGGCGCAAGTGTGCGGTTGGGAGCCGGTCGCGCGCTTGTGGTCGAGCGGCGTGACGTCGCTCACCGGCGCGCGCGAGACCGGCGTCGCGGCCGTCGTGCGCTTCACGATCCAGTGACAGCGGGATTTCGCGACGACGTTCAAGTTGGTTGACGTTGGCGCACGAAGAACAACACGCACACCGAGCAGAGTCTGGGGGGACCGAGCGAGGTGCGCGCAGACTGTGCGGGATCAGGGGGTCTGCGCGGCGCGGCCGCTCCGGGTGGGGACCTGGACGGACGCGAGCGAGAACGCTGGTTGGCCATGGGGGTGGCTGGCCGGTGGTCGGGCACCCGCGGCGCCTCGCAACGCCGCGGGAATGCCTTTTTCCGCGCCATGCGCGATGACGCTGCGGCGCGCCCTTGCGCGTGCGCGCGACGACGGGCACCCTGGCGCCATGCCGGTCCCGGTGCCCAAGACCTACAAGCTCTTCGTCGGCGGCAAGTTCCCGCGCAGCGAGTCGGGCCGCAGCTACCAGCCCGCCGCGCATCCGGCGACCAACGTCGCCCGCGCCAGCCGCAAGGACCTGCGCGACGCCGTGCCGGCCGCCCGCGCCGGCCTCGCCGCGTGGAGCGGCAGCACCGCGTACCTGCGCGGCCAGATCGTCTACCGCCTCGCCGAGATGCTCGAGTCGCGGCGCCAGGGCATGGCCGACGAGTTGCGCCTCTGCGGCCTCTCGGCGGCGCAGGCGCGGCGCGAGATCGACGCCGCGGTCGCGCTGCTCGTCTGGCACGCCGGGCTCTGCGACAAGGTGCAGTGCCTGCTCGGCAGCCAGAACAGCGTGCAGGGCCCGTTCTTCAACTTCTCGACCGTGGAGCCGACCGGCGTGGTCGGCGTGCTCGCGCCCGCCGAGGCGCCGCTCGCCGGCCTGCTCGCGCTGGCCCTGCCGGCGCTGGTCGGCGGCAACGCGGTGATCGCGCTCGCCAGCGAGCGCGCGCCGTTCGCGGCGCTGGCCTTCGGCGAAGTGTGCGCTTCGAGCGACGTGCCGGCCGGCGCGATCAACGTGCTGTCGGGCGTGCGCAAGGAACTGGCGCCGCACTTCGCGTCGCACCGCGACATCGATGGCCTGCTGGTCGCCGGCGCGCCGGACGCGGCGCTGACCGCCGCGGCGGCCGACAACTGCAAGCGCATCCGCTACTGCGACCTGCCCGCGGCGGCCTGGGCCGACGCCGGCGCGCTGCGGCGGTTGGCATGGGTCGAACCGTTCGTCGAGACCAAGACGCTCTGGCACCCGGTCGCGCCGTGAGCCGCCGGCTGCCGGCGGCGGCCCGATCCTGCCGATAGGAGAAGGCGATGCAGAATCACCCGGCCCGGTTGAACCGCACCAAGCGCGACGGCGGCGAACTCACGCGCGCCGAGATCCGCGACTTCGTAGCCGGCGTCGTCGACGGCTCGCTCGGCGACGCCCAACTCGGCGCGTTCCTGATGGCGGTGTGTTGCAACGGCATGACGCCGGTCGAGACCGCCGAGCTGACGCTGGCGATGCGCGACTCGGGCCGCGTGCTGCGCCACGACGCCGTGCCGCGCGCCAAGATCGACAAGCACTCGACCGGCGGCGTCGGCGACAAGGCCTCGCTGCTGCTGGCGCCGCTGGTCGCCGCCGCCGGCGTCGCCGTGCCGATGATCAGCGGCCGCGGCCTCGGCCACACCGGCGGCACCATCGACAAGCTGGCGGCGATCCCCGGCTACCGCACCGACCTGTCGTGCGAGCGCTTCCAGCAGGTGCTCGAGGAGTGCGGCTACGCGATGGCCGGAGCGAGCGCGGAGATCGCGCCGGCCGACCGCCGCATGTACGCGACGCGCGACGTCACCGGCACGGTCGAGAGCATCCCGCTGATCACCTCGTCGATCCTGTCGAAGAAGCTCGCCGAGGGCATCGACGGTCTGGTGATGGACGTGAAGACCGGTCGCGCCGCGTTCATGCCGCGCGAGGAAGACGCCGTCGCCCTGATGGAGTCGATCGTCACCGTCGGCCGCGCGGCGGGCGTCAAGGTCACGGCGTTGCTGACCGACATGGACCATCCGTTGGGCCTCGCGCTCGGCAACGCGCTCGAGATCGCCGAGGTGCTGCAGGCGCTCGACGGCGACTGCCCGAGCGACCTCCGCGAGGTCACGCTCGCGCTCGGCTCCGAGATGCTGCTGCTCGCGGGCGTCGCCACCGACGTGGCGTCGGCCCGCGCGACGTTGGAGCGTTTGTGGCGCGACGGCGTGGTCAAGCAGTGCTTCCGCCACAACCTCGAGGTGCAGGGCGGCGACCCGCGCGTGCTCGACGACGCGTCGCTGCTCGGTCGCGCGCCGCACATCGTCGCGGTCGAGGCGGCGCGCCCGGGCTTCGTCGTGGACGTCGATCCGCTGGAGCTCGGCCACGCCATCGTCGACCTCGGCGGCGGCCGGCGACAGCCGTCCGACGCCATCGACCCGCACGTCGGCATCGTGCTGGTGAAGACGCTCGGCGAAGCGGCGGCGA
>JBEITC010000261.1:0-5769 GCA_040375075.1 Planctomycetota bacterium
GGAGTCCTGCACATGACGTTGCTCGATTGGAAGCCCGCGTTCGACCTCGGCGTCGACGCGATGGACAAGGAGCACAAGGAACTCGTCGCGGCGATGAATCGCATCCACGAGCTCGAACAGCTGAAGTCGCCGAAGCCCCAGATGGACGGCGCCATCCAGCGGCTCGTCAAGCTGACCAAGCAGCACTTCGCCGACGAGGAGGCGTACATGGCCAAGAACAACTACGCCGATCGCGTGCGCCACGGCCTGATCCACCAGGACATGCTCAAGCGCGTCGGCGCCTACTGCGAGGCGTTCCAGAAGGGCGACGGTCGCGTGACCAAGGAGTTCTTCGACTTCCTGGTCTACTGGCTCGGCGCGCACATCACCGGCATCGACCGCAAGTACGCGCCGACGCCGGCGCCGAAGCCGCAGCCGGTCAAGGCCTGATCGCGCAGCCCTCGGGGCTTCCTTCGGTCGGGGCGATCGCCGATAACTCGGTGCTCCCCGACCCCTCGCCGCCGCCCCGTTGAGCTCCGAAGCCTTCCGCCGACTCCTGCTCGAGACGAACGTCCTCGACCGCGACCGCCTCGCCAAGGCCGAGGGGGCCGCGAGCTCCCGCGGCACGCCGCTCGAACGCGCGATCGTCGCCCTCGGCCTCGCCGACGAGGCGGCGGTGTGGCGCGTCATGGCGAAGGCGCACGGCATGAAGTTCGTCGATCCGGCGAAGTACGCGCCGAACGCCGAGGCCCTGAAGAAGGTGCCGAAGGAGCAGATCGAGCAGAACGAAGCGCTGCCGGTCGTGATGAAGGACGGCGTGCTCTGGGTCGCGATCGACGACCCGGTCAAGACGTTCGTCGCCGACAACCTGTCGTTCCTCGCCGGTTGCTCGGTGCAATGCGCGCTGATGCCGCCGCAGGCGCTCAAGCAGGCGCTGCGCAAGGCCGTCGGCGCCGCCGAGGCGGCGGCGAAGCCGGCCGCCGGCGGCAGGGAGTCCGAGAGCGAGGACGCGCCGATCATCCGCCTCGTCAGCAAGACGATCGACGAGGCGCTGGCGGCGCGCGCGAGCGACATCCACGTCGAGCCGTTCCAGCAACGGGTCCGCGTGCGCTACCGCGTCGACGGCGTGCTGAAGGAGATCGCGTCACTCGAGGCCTCGCTGCTGGCGCCGATGACGTCGCGCCTGAAGATCATGGCCGGCCTCGACATCGCCGAGAAGCGCAAGCCGCAGGACGGCCGCATCTCGTTCAAGGCGCAGGGCGGCCGCGACATCGACATCCGCACCTCGGTGCTGCCGGGCAGCCACGGCGAGACCATCGTCATGCGCCTGCTCGACAAGGAGCGCGGCTTGCTGAGCCTGCAGGCGCTCGGCTTCGAGGGCCGCGACCGCGAGCGCTTCCAGTCCGTCATCTCCCGGCCCAACGGCATCGTGCTGGTCACCGGCCCGACCGGCTCCGGCAAGACGACGACGCTCTACGCAGCGCTGCAGGAGCTCAACCGACCCGACGTGAAGATCATCACGGCCGAGGATCCGGTCGAGTTCAACATCCGCGGCATCAACCAGTGCCAGGTGAAGTCGCGCATCGGCCTGACCTTCGCGCGCATCCTGCGCGCCATGCTGCGCCAGGCCCCGAACGTCATCCTGGTCGGCGAGATCCGCGACAAGGAGACCGCCGAGATCGCGGTGCAGGCGGCGTTGACCGGCCACCTCGTGTTCAGCACGCTGCACACCAACGACAGCGCCTCGGCGATCACGCGCCTCGTCGACATGGGCGTGAAGCCCTTCCTGGTCGCCGCCTCGGTGCAGGCGGTGCTGGCGCAGCGGCTGCTGCGCGTCGTCTGCAAGCAGTGCCGCCAGCCGTACGAGCCGGCGCCGACCGAGTTGCGCAGCGTCGGCATCGACCCGGGCCGCGCCGGCGACGCGACCTTCTACCGCGCCGATGGCTGCGAGGCCTGCGGTCACAGCGGCTACAAGGGCCGGCTCGGCATCTATGAGGTGCTGCAGATGGACAACACCCTGCGCGAGATGACCTTCCGCGGCGAGCCGATGGTGCGCCTGCGCGACTACGCCTGGCAATCGGGCGGCATGTCGACGCTGCTGCAGGACGGCGTGCGCAAGGTGATGCAGGGCCACACGACGATCCCCGAACTGCTGCGCGTCGTCGCGGCCCAGTGAACCCCAACGAGGCCAAGCAATGGACGTCTTCGCGTTGATGGACGAGGCGCACGCTCGCGGCGCCAGCGACCTGCATCTCTCGGTCGGGCGACGCCCGGTCATGCGCCTCTCCGGTTCGCTGGTCGAGGTCGGCGACGCGCCGCTCACCGCCGCCGACACCGAGGCGATGGCCAAGGCGATCTCGCCGGCGCGCAACCTCGAGGAGCTGCAGAAGATCGGCACGACCGACTACGGCTACGCCCACGCCGACAAGTGCCGCTTCCGCATCAGCGTGCTGACGCAGAAGGGCGTGCGCGGCATCGTCATGCGCCAGATCCCGCAGAAGCTGCTGTCCTTCGAGCAGATCGGCCTGCCGGAGTCCGTGCAGCAGCTGTTGACGCTGCACCGCGGCCTCGTGCTGGTGACGGGCCCGACGGGCTCGGGCAAGTCGACGACGCTGGCGACGATGATCGACTGGATCAACCGGAACCGCGACGTGCACATCATCACGATCGAGGACCCGGTCGAGTACTACCACACGCACAAGAAGTCCCAGGTGACGCAGCGCGAGGTCGGCAACGACGTGCCGTCGTTCGCCGAGGCCATGCGGCGCGCGCTGCGCCAGGACCCGGACGTGATCCTGCTCGGCGAGATGCGCGACCTGGAGACGACCTCGGCGGCGATCACGGCGGCGGAGACCGGCCACCTCGTGTTCGGCACGCTGCACACGACCGGCGCCGCGCGCACCGTCGACCGCATCATCGACCAGTACCCGCGCGAGTCGCAGGAGCAGATCCGCTCGCAGCTGGCGCAGTCGCTGGTGGCGGTGATCTCGCAGATCCTGATGCCGGCGGCGAGCGGCGGCCGCGTCGCGGCGTTCGAGATCATGCTCAGCAACCCGGCGATCGAGAACCACATCCGCAAGTGCGAGACGTTCAAGATCCCGTCGGTGCTGCAGACGAGCCGCCGTCAGGGCATGGTGCTGATGGACGACTGCCTGCTGGACCTGTGGCGGGCGGGCCGCGTCACCAAGGAAGAGGCGCTCGAGCGCTCCTTCGACCGCAAGGCGCTGCTGGTCCGCATGGGCGGAGCGGCGGAGTAACGCATGGCCCCGCGTCGCCTGCTCGGCCAGATCCTGAAGGAGCTGGGCCTGATCCACGAGGGCATGGTCCAGGAAGCGCTGCAGCTGCAGCGCGACAAGGGCAGCCGCATCGGCGAGATCCTCCTCGAGCTCGGCCACATCGGTCCGGCCGACCTGTCGCGCGCGCTCGCGGAACAGGCCGGCATCGCCTTCCACGACCTGGCGGCGGCGCCGCCGCAGCCCGAGGCGTTGGCCAAGGTCGACATCGCCACCGCGCGCGCGTTCAGCGCCGTGCCGGTCGTCCTGCAAGGCAAGACGCTCAAGGTCGCGATCGCCGACCCGGCGAGCGTCGCGATGCTGCAGGACCTCGCGTTCACGACCGGTTGCGAGATCGTCGGCGTGCTGGCCGACGCGGCCTTGCTGCAGCAGGCGCTCGACCGCCACTTCCGCGAGGAAGCCGGCGAGAGCAAGCAGCGGCTGAAGGAGCTGGTCCAGGAGCTGCAGCAACAGGGCGGCAAGATCGACCTCGAGGACAAGGCGGCGATGGCGTCGGCCGCGCCGGTGGTCAAGCTGCTCAACTACATCCTCTACCAGGCGATCCGCGACAAGGCCTCCGACATCCACCTCGAGCCGTTCGAGGGCGACTTCAAGATCCGCTACCGCGTCGACGGCTCGCTGTTCGAGCTCGAGGCGCCGCCGCCGCACCTCGCCGAGGCGCTGATCGCGCGCGTCAAGGTCATGAGCGACCTCGACATCGCCGAGACGCGCTTGCCGCAGGACGGCCGCATCGAGCTCACCGTCGGCGGCCGCTCCGTCGACCTGCGCGTCTCGACCCTGCCGACGATGTACGGCGAGTCGACGGTGATGCGCATCCTCGACCGGTCGAACGTCTCGTTGAGCCTCGACAACCTCGGCCTCGTGCCGGCGGTCCGCGAGCGCCTCCGCCGCTTCGTCGACCTGCCGCACGGCATCGTCCTGGTGACCGGTCCGACCGGCTCCGGCAAGACGACGACGCTGTACGCGATGCTGAACGAGGCCAACAAGGAGGACACCAAGGTCATCACCGTCGAGGACCCGGTCGAGTACGACCTCGAAGGCATCGTGCAGGTGCCGGTGAACGAGGAGATCGGCGTCACGTACGCCTCGGTGCTGCGCACGATCCTGCGCCAGGACCCGGACGTCATCCTCGTCGGCGAGATCCGCGACAAGGAGACGGCGCAGACCGCGATCGAGGCCAGCCTGACCGGCCACCTCGTGTTCACGACGCTGCACACCAACGATGCGTCGTCGGCGGTCACCCGTCTCGTCGACATCGGCATCGAGCCGTTCCTGCTGACCGCGACGGTGCAGGGCATCCTGGCGCAGCGGCTGGTCCGCCGCGTCTGCCGCGACTGCAAGACCTTCTACGAGCCGGCCGACGACGTGCTGCGCCGTCTCGGCCTCACCGCCGACCAGGTGGTGGGCAAGAAGTTCGCCTACGGCAAGGGCTGCGCGACCTGCAACTTCACCGGCTACCGCGGTCGCATGGCGATCACCGAGATCCTCGACGTCGACGACCGCCTGCGCGAGATGATCCTCCAGGGCGCGTCGACGACGGCCCTGCAGGCGGCGGCGGTGGAGGGCGGTCTGGTGCCTCTGCGCGACAACGGCCTGCAGGCGGTCTTCGACGGCCAGACGTCGGTCGAAGAGGTCCTGCGGGAGACGATCACCATGTGATCGTCGGCGGCGACGGCGCGCGGCATTGCCGCGGCCTTTCGCCTTGGGCTACAACGTCCGTCATGTCCGCAGTCCCGCCGAGCCCGTTCCAGCAACACGTCGCCGCCATGCTGCGCGAGCTCGATCCCGAGCCTGCGCGCGAAGGCCTGTGCGACACCCCAAAGCGCGTCGAGAAGGCGTTCCGTCACTACACGTCCGGCTACGGCGTCGACCCCAAGCAGGTCATCGGCGACGCGTTGTTCGAGGCCGAGACCGACGAGATGGTGGTGGTGAAGGACATCGAGATGTACTCGCTGTGCGAGCACCACCTCGCCCCGTTCTTCGGCAAGGCGCATGTCGCCTACATCCCGGAGGGCAAGATCGTCGGCCTGTCGAAGATCGCCCGCGTCGTCGAGATGTACTCCCGGCGGCTGCAGGTGCAGGAGCGGCTGACGGCCCAGATCGCGCAAGCCCTGCAGGACGTCCTGCAGCCCAAGGGCGTCGGCGTGGTCGTCGAGGCGAGCCACCTGTGCATGATGATGCGCGGCGTCGAGAAGCAGAACAGCAAGACGGTCACGTCCTGCCTGCTCGGTTCGTTCCGCAAGGACGAGCGCACCCGCTCGGAGTTCTTGAGTCTCGTCCACGGCCGCTGAGCCGCTGCGCGGGCGCTGGAGCGCGCGGCGGAAGCGGCGAGCAGTGGGCGCGCGGGTGGCGCTGCCCAAAACCGGCACCGCCCAAAACCGGCACCGCCCAAAAGCAGCACCGCCCAAAACCGGCACCGCCCAAAAGCAGCACCGCCCAAAAGCAGCACCGCCCAAAAGCAGCACCGCCCAAAACCGGCGCTGCCCACAGGCCGCAC
>JBEITC010000671.1:0-1520 GCA_040375075.1 Planctomycetota bacterium
TGCCGCCGCCGCCGCCGGCTGCATACTGCTCGCCCCCAATGGCCGCCCGCAGCCCGAAGCCCGAAGTGCTCGCCCCGGCCGGCAGCATCGCCTCGCTGCGCGCGGCGTTGCTGCACGGCGCCGACGCCGTGTACTTCGGTTTGCAGGACGGCTTCAACGCCCGCGCCCGCGCCGCCAACTTCGCGCTCGCCGAGCTGCCCGACGTGGTGGCGCGCATCCATCGCGCCGGCGCGCGCGCCTACGTGACGATGAACACGCTGGTGTTCGAGCCGGAGCTGCCAGCGCTCGAACAGGCGCTGCGCGGCATCGCCGCCTCGGGCGTCGACGCGCTGATCGTGCAGGACCCGGCGGTGTGCCTGCTGGCGCGCGCCATCTGCCCGCAGCTCGAGCTGCACGCCAGCACGCAGATGACCATCGCCGAGCCGGCGGCGGCGGCGTTCGCGACAGCGCTCGGCTGCACACGCATCGTCGTGCCGCGCGAGCTGTCGGTCGCCGAGATCGAGCGCTTCGCCGAAGGCACCGACGCCGAGCTCGAAGTGTTCGTGCACGGGGCGCTGTGCGTGTCGTGGAGCGGTCAGTGCCTGACCAGCGAGGCGTGGGGCGGCCGCTCGGCCAACCGCGGCCAGTGCGCGCAGAGCTGCCGGATGCCGTACGAACTGGTCGTCGACGGCGCGGTGCGGCCGCTCGGCGACGTGCAGTACCTGCTGAGCCCGAAGGACCTCGCCGGCGCGCGCGCGGTGCCCGAGCTGCTGCGCGTCGGCGTGCACACGCTGAAGATCGAAGGCCGGCAGAAGGGCCCGCACTACGTCGCGACCGCGACCGGCGGCTACCGCCGCTGGGTCGATGCGCTCGCCAGCGGCGCCGATCCGAAGCAGGCCGAGCGCCAGCTCGCCAGCGACCTGCTGGCGATGTCGCTGGCGTACACGCGCGGCTTCAGCGACGGCTTCCTCGGCGGCAGCGACCACCAGACGCTGGTCGAGGGACGCTTTCCCAAGCACCGCGGCGTGTTCGTCGGCACGGTGACCAAGAAGCAAGCCGGCGCGGTGTTCGTGCGCGACCGCGGTGACGGCCGGCCGTGGACGGGTGCCCTGGCGGTGGGGCAGCGACCGGACGGACCGGAGGGCGAACGCTCGGTCGCGCTGCCCGCGGCCGGCGACGCAGCGCCGCTGCAGTTGCGTCCGGGCATGGGCATCGTCTTCGACCAGGGCAACCCCGAGGACAAGGACGAGCCGGGTGGTCCGCTGTTCGCGGTCGAGCGCGCCGGCGACGAACTGCGGCTCGCGTTCGGCCAGCCCGGTCCGGATCTCGCGCGCGTGCGCGTCGGCGACCGCGTGTTCGCGACCAGCGATCCGGCGATCGGCAGCGCCGTGCAGCGCGAGGTGCGCGATGACGGCCCCGAGCCCGAAGGCCGCATCGCGCTCGACCTCGTGGTGCGCGGCGCGCCCGGCGAAGCGCTGGCTGTCGACGCGGTCGCGCGCGGCCATCGCGCCAGCGCCCGCAGCGGCAGCGCGCTGCAGCCA
>JBEITC010000399.1:0-3889 GCA_040375075.1 Planctomycetota bacterium
CGCCGCCGCCGCCGCCGCGGGCGTGGCCGAGCTCGCGGCTGCCGACGACGGGCGCTTCGCGTGGCGCGATGGCGCGCGTTGGCGACGCGAGCACGAGCCCAAGGAACTCGCGCCGGCGACGCCCGGCATGCCGGCCCGCCTGCGCGAGCACGGTTGCTACGTGGTGACCGGCGGCCTCGGCGGCGTCGGCTCGCTGGTCGGCGAGTGGCTCGCGCGCGCGTGCAAGGCGCGCCTCGTGCTCGTCGGACGCCGCGAACTGCCGCCCCGCGAACGGTGGGACGCCCACGTCTCGGCGCGCGGCGCCGACGACGCCACGTCGCGGATGATCCAGAAGGTGCGCGCGCTCGAGTCCGCCGGCGCCGAGGTGTTCGTCGGCGCGGCCGACGTCGCCGACGTCGTGCAGATGCGCGCGGTCGTCGCCGCCGCGCGCAAGCGCTTCGGCGCGATCCACGGCGTCTTCCACGCCGCGGGCGTGCTCGACGACGCGCTGATCGCCGGCAAGGAACAGGCCTCGGTCGAGCGCGTGCTCGCGCCGAAGGTGCAGGGCGCATTGGTGCTCGAGGAGTGCCTGGGCGCCGAGCCGCTCGACTTCACCGTGCTGTTCTCGTCGACGAGCGCGACCATCGGCCCGCCGGGCCAGGTCGACTACGTCGCCGCCAACGCGTTCCTCGACGCGCACGCGCAACGCCGCAGCGCCGCCGGCAAGCCGACGGTCGCGGTGCAGTGGGCGGCGTGGAACCGCGTCGGCATGACGGCGGTCGACGCCGGCGACGCCGCCGCCGCCGGCGGCCGGCCGCAGCCGATCAAGCTGCCGCTGTTCCACGAGCTGGTCCAGGTCGGCGCCGAGGAGCGCGTGCTCGTCGGCCGCTTGTCGTCGTCGTCGCACTGGCTGCTCGACGAGCACCGCACCAAGGACGGCCGCGCCGTCGTGCCCGGCACCGGCTACCTGGAGATGGCCGCCGAGGCGCTCGAAGCGATCGGCGAGCGCGGTCCGTTCGAGGCGCGCGACGTCTGGTTCTTCCGGCCGCTGCAGGTCGCCGACGGCGCGTCGTGCGAAGTGCGCGTGCGCCTGCGCGCGACGATCGAAGGCTACGAGTTCGCCGTGCTCGGCGAGACGGCGCTGGCCGACGGTCAGCGCGGCTGGCAGACGCACGTCGAGGCGCGCCTGCTGCTGCGCGCGCTGCCCGCGCCCAAGGCCGTCGATCTCGCCGCGGTCCGCGCCGGCTGCCGCGACGAGCGGACGCCGGGGAACGGCGGTTGGATCCCGTCGCCACAAGAGGCGCACCTGCGTTTCGGCCCGCGCTGGCGCGTCGTGCGCGAGCTGCGGTACGGCCAGGGCGTCGCCGTCGCCGGCATCGCGCTGCCGGCGGAGTTCGCCGGCGAGGCGGAGCGCTTCCGTCTGCACCCCGCGTCGCTCGACCTCGCCACCGGCTTCGCGATGGAGCTGGTGCCGGGCTACGACCCCGCGCGCCTGCACGTGCCGTTGGCGTATCGCAGCGTGCGCGTGCACGCGCCGCTGCCGGCGCGCTACGTCAGCATCGCGACGCGCGTGCAGGCGATCGGCGCGGGCGGCGACATCGTCGCGGTCGACCTGTCGCTGTGCGACGAAGCCGGCGGCGTGCTGGTCGAGGTCGAAGGCTTCCAGATGAAGCGCCTCGCCGCCGAGCAGCAGTTCGGCGCGACGGCGCCCGTGTCACGCGGTGACGGCGCCGCGCCGCGTTCCGGCTCGGCCGCCAGCCAGTTGCTCGCCGCCAACATCGAGAAGGGCATCCTGCCGTCCGAGGGCATGGACGCGCTCGCGCGCGTGCTCGCCGGCGACCTGCAGCCCGAGCAGCTCATCTCGCCGGTGCCGTTGCCGGGCCTGATCGCCGACCTCGCCAAGGCGCAGGCGCCAGCGGGCGGCGGCGCCGGACGGTTCGCGCGGCCGGAACTCGACAACGACTACGTCGCGCCGCGCGACGAGATCGAGTCGGCGCTGGTGCGCTTCGTCGAGGAACTGCTCGGCATCGACACCGTCGGCGTGCAGGACGACTTCTTCGCGCTCGGCGGCCACTCGCTCGTCGCCGTGCGCCTGTTCGCGCGCATCAAGAAGCAGTTCCGCGTCGACTACCCGATGTCGGTGCTGTTCGAGGCGCCGACGGTCGAGCGGCTGGCGGCGATGCTCAAGCGCGATGGCGTCGCCGGCGCGGACGCGGGCGCGGCGCCCGTCGCCGAGGCAGCGCCGCGCCACCGCTACCGCCACCTCGTCGCGATGCACCCGAGCAAGCACGGCGACGGCCGGCCGTTCTTCCTCGTCGCCGGCATGTTCGGCAACGTGCTCAACCTGCGGCACCTCGCGCAACTGTGCGGCGGCGACCGGCCGTTCTACGGGCTGCAGGCGCGCGGCCTGTTCGGCGACGCGACGCCGCACGCGACCTTCGAGGAGGCGGCGCGCGACTACATCGCCGAGCTGCGGCTCGCGCAGCCGCGCGGTCCGTACCTGCTCGGCGGCTTCTCCGGCGGCGGCATCACCGCGCTCGAGATGTGCCGTCAGCTCCGCGCGGCCGGCGAGCAGGTCGAGTTGCTCGTGCTGCTCGACACGCCGCTGCCGAGCAAGGGCGTCGTCGGCCGCTCCGACCGTCTGCGCATCCAGTGGCAGCGCTTGCGCAAGCAGGGGCCGGGGTACCTGTGGCGCTGGCTGCGCAATCGCCTCGCGTGGGAGCTCGGCAAGCTGCGCCGGCGCGTTGGCGGCGGGGAAGCAGCGCCCGAGCAGACCGCGACCTTCCACTCGCAGGCGATCGAGGCGGCCTTCCGCGCGGCGCTCGCCAGCTACAGCGTCGAGGCGTCGCCGGTGCGGACGTGGCTGTTCCGGCCGGCGCTCGACCGCACCTACGACCTCGGCGGCGGCCGCTTCGCCAACATGGCGCGCGAACTCGTGCTGCCGGACAACGGCTGGACGCCGTACCTGCGCGACCTCACCGTCGTCGAGACGCCGGGCGACCACGACAGCATGGTCCTCGAGCCGAACGTGCGCTCGATGGCCGCGCGGTTGCGCGAGGCCCTGGCGTCGGCGTCCGGCCGCGGCGGAGCGGCGGCGCCGTGACCGGCCTCGATCCCACGATCGGCGTCGTCGTCATCGGCCGCAACGAGGGTGAGCGCTTGCGTCGCTGCCTGATCTCCCTCGGCCCGCAAGCCTCGGCGTGCGTGTACGTCGACTCCGGGTCGGTCGACGACAGCGTCGCCTTCGCCCGCGGCATGGGCGCGCACGTCGTCGAGCTCGACCTGACGCGGCCGTTCACCGCGGCGCGCGCGCGCAACGAAGGCGCTGCGGCGCTGGCGCGCGCCGGCCGCCACGTCGAGTTCGTGCAGTTCGTCGACGGCGACTGCGAGATCGAAGCCGGCTGGCTGCAGCGCGCCGCCGCGGCGCTGCGCGCCGATGCCGGCCTCGCCGTCGCGTTCGGCCTCCGCCGCGAACGCGCGCGCGACGCCTCGGTCTGGAACCGCCTCTGCGACCTCGAGTGGAACGTGCCGCCCGGCGAGGTCCTGTCGTGCGGCGGCGACGCGCTGATGCGCCGCGCGGCGTTCGACGCGGTGGGCGGTTTCGACCCCGCGCGCATCGCCGGCGAAGAGCCCGAGCTGTGCCTGCGGCTGCGCGCACGCGGCTGGCGCATCCTCTGCCTCGACGCGCCGATGACCGTCCACGACGCGGCCATCACGCGCGTCGGCCAGTGGTGGCGACGCACGCAGCGCGGCGGGTACGTCGACGCGGAGGGCGTCGCCGAGCACGGCTTCCGCTATCCGCGCTGGCGCGCCGTGCCGAGCGCGATCGTGTGGGCGCTGGCGTTGCCGCTCGCCGTCGTCGCCACCGTGGTGGCGGCGCTCGCCGGCGGCGCTGGCTGGCTCGCGGCCG
>JBEITC010000023.1:0-18533 GCA_040375075.1 Planctomycetota bacterium
CGGGCGCGCCCGCCACCGCGCGCGGCAGCGGCAGCATCTGTGCAGGCAGGGCCGCTGTCGCGACCGCGAGCGCCGCGCCGCAGCAGAACGTCCGCAGGCCGAGGGAGAAGCAAGGGGTAGCCATGGGTCGGTGCCTCCGTGCCCCGGTTCGCAACGCGCGTGCCGCTGCGGCCGGACGCTGCTGCTGTCGCCGTGGCGCAACGTGGACCCGCCCGGGTGTGCCGGAAATCGCACGCTTTGCGCGCGCGGAGCGCGATCCGCGGCGCCGGCGCGGGGCGGCTGTTTCGCTGCGGAAACGACAGCGTCGCCCGCTTCGCCCCCAAACGCCGCGCGCCCGGCGCAAGGCCGGGCGCGCGGGCAAGGCGCCGAGCGGTCGGCGCCCACGCGAGGTCGGTCCGACTCAGTGGCCGGCGACCTGGATCGACTGCAGCTCGGTGATGGCGAAGCCGGTCGGGTGCGCGGCGCACTGCCAGACCGCCTGCGTGAACAGCGGGCCGGTGCCCGGCGGCACGCCGACGAGGCTGATCGGCAGGTCCGCTTCGCCGGTGGCGGTGGTGATGGCGCCGAAGGTGAGCAGGCCCGGCGAACCGGGGATCAGGTGCAGCAGGCTGCCGCCGAAGACCGGCAGGCCAGCGGGATTGAAGGCCCAGTCGACCGCGAAGATCACGAACGTCGCCGGCGGCAGGTTCTTCACCCGCAGGCCGAAGCCGGGGTTGTCGGTCGTCATCGGCGCGGTGGTCATGTAGGTCGGCGTGATGCCGCCGCAGGTGCCGCTCGGGCCGGGCTGGGTGGCGGCGCGACCGAGGAAGGCGAGGCCGGTCGGCGCGATGCCGCCGTTGGGGCGCACCGGCGCGATCGGCGTCGACACGTCGCGCATCGCCGGCCCGGCGCAGACGTAGATCGGCCGCAGGCCGGCGGCGTTGAGCTGCGTGGTCTTGTCGACGCAGACGTCGCCAGCGATGCCGGGCATCGCCATCGGGCCGATCGGCGGCGCGAGCGGCACGCCGGCGAGCGTGATGTTGAAGACGAGGCCGTTGACGTCGCAGACGAACAGCGTGTTGGTGACGCTGTCGTAGTCCATGCCGCTGAGCGCCGTCGGCAGGAACGGCAGCGGGAACGGCGGCACGACGACCGGCGTGCCGGGGACCGGCGTGATGCCGACGACGATGCCAGCGCCCGACGCGACGTAGAGGATGTTGGCGACCGGGTCGAGCGCCATGCCGGTGATGGGGCCCGCGGTGATGGCGAGCACGCCGGGCGCGATCGGGAACGGCGGCAGCGCGGCGCCGCCGAAGCTGAAGTTGGGCGAGCCCTGCGACGCGAGGATCTGGCCGTTGGTGTACCAGATGCGATTGCGCAGGCCGTCGTAGGTGGCGTCACCCGACGGCGCGGCGGCGGGGGCGACCATCGGCAGCGGCGTCGCGATCAGGTAGCCCGGATCGGGCGGCAGCACGCCGGGGGCGATCGGCGAGAGGATCTGGGTCTCGAAGAGCAGGCCCGTGCCGGCGGGGGCCGGGTCGTACGTGACGACGTGCTGGGCGGCGGCGGTGGCGGCGAGGGCGGCGAACGGCAGCAGGGAGGCGAGGCGCATTGGAGTGTCCTTTGGGTTGGTGACACTCCGGAAGGACGCTCCGCGGCGGAACGCACGCGCAGGGCACGGAAAAACCCGCAGTTGCCGGCCCGGGGCGCGTCCGCGCGCCGTCCGGTCCGCGATCAAGGGCTCCGGCGCGGCCGCGGGCGGCCGCGCGGCGCGATCACTTCACCGACTCGGGCTTCATGTGCTGCGACGACGGGCCCCACATCGGCCAGACGCCGAAGATCAGCTGGCCGGGCCAGGTGAAGAAGTCGAACACCACGCCGCTGAGGATCAGCGGGGCGCCGACGACGGCGCGCAGTCCGACCGACTCCGATTCGCTGGTCGTCTCGTCGAAGCAGGACGGCATGCCGTAGGTCCAGCGCGCCGTGTGGACGGTGCCGCACGACGGCAGGGCGGTGAGAGCGAGGAGTGCGAACGCAGGAAGCAGACGGGTCGACTTCATCGGGGATCCTTTCGCGGGGCGCGATGCGCCCAGGGCCGGTGGCATCGGCATTGCGGTCGGGAGAACTTGAGGGTGCGAGGCAGGGAACCCGGTCCGGCGGCGTGCCGTCGAAGGTTTGGGCTCCGACTGTCTCCGCTAGCCTGTCGCAACCTCGTGCGCCGGCCAACCCGGGTCGTCGCCTCGTCCTCTCTCCGTCCCCGAGCATCCGATGCAACTCCATGCCCTCGTCGGCGCCGCCCTGCTTGCCGGCGCCGCGGTCGCCCAGGTCGCGATTCCCCCGCACGCCTCCGTCTACAACGGCTACAGCCGCGGCTTCAACTTCACCGCGCAGACGTCGTTCTTCATCACGGCGCTCGACCTGCCGCTCGACGCCAAGCAGGCCGGCGACACGGCGAGCTACCTCGTGCGCATCAACGGCGTCGTGGCGCAGTGGAGCATCGGCAACGCCGGCCTGATCGCGACGAGCCTCCCGGTCGTCACCGGCGACGTCGTCGACATCATCGGCAACTGGTCGCCGGCCGCGGCCGGCAACTTCACGGCGCACAACTCGTATGGCAACGCGGCGCCGTACGCGACCACGATCGAAGGCGTGCCCCACACGCTCAATCGCACCGGTTGGCAGTGGGACATCGGCGCCGCCGGCTGGGTCAGCACCGGCACGACCGGCACGTACCTTGCTCCCGTGACGTCCGGCGCGCTCGGCCGCGTGCTGATGTACACGTCGGCCTCCGGCGGTGGCGGCACGCTGGCGACCAACACGTCGCTGGGCGCTGGCTGCATCAACCAGTACGCGTCGTTCTACCAACTGTTCGGCACGTCGGCGTCGTGGGACCTCAACGGCACGGCGTTCACGATGATCCCGTCGGGCGCTGGCTACGTCGTGATCGGGGGTGGCACGTTCCTGCCGGTCGGCTCGATCGGCACGTCGACCCCGCTGACGCTGGGTGACGACACCGAAGCCACCGTGCCGTTCACCATCGGGTCGTTCCCCGGCTGGACCGGCGTCACCGTCTGCTCCAACGGCTTCGTGTCGAAGGCGACGGGCAACGGCACGGGCTACACGCCGACCGTCGCGACGATGCTCGCTGCGCCGCAGGACGGCTTCTGGTGCCAGCACGACTACAACCCGTCGATCGTCGGCAGCGGCGCGGTCAAGGTCGAGGAGAGCGCCTCGGTGACCACGATCACGTGGGACGGCGTCTGGGACTACGCCGGCACGTCGGCGGCCAATGCCAACACCTGGCAGATCCAGCTGCACTCGACCGGCATCGTCGTGTTCGCCTTCCAGTCGATGTCCGGCCTCGGCGGCACCGGCCACCTGTTCGGTCACTCGCCGGGCGGCGCCAACCTCGATCCGGGCAACACCGACATGTCGCTGCTCGGCGCGGGCTCGATCACGCTGACCGTGCCGGAGGTCGCCGCGCTCACGCTCGCCGGCACGTCGCGGCCGATCACTGGCACCAACTGGGACCTCAACGTCACCAACGTGCCGGCCACCGGCCTGCTCGGCGTCGACGTGTTCGGCCTCGCGGACCCGGGCATCAACGACCTGTTCTTCCTCGGCGCTCCGGGCTGCGGCCTGCGCGCGTCGCTGGACGTCACGGTCGCGTGGTTCGTCGCCGGCCCGACGCACGCGTACAGCCTGGCGATCCCGAGCAACCCGTCGCTGATCAGCCTCGACCTGTACACCTCGTCCGCGGTCTTCCAGGTGCCGGCGGTCAACGCGCTCGGCGCGATCACCAGCAACGGCATCAAGGGCGTGATCGGCAACCTGTGATGGCCTGAGCCGGCGACCGAGAGTCGTCGCCGCCGGACCGGCCGCGCGAATCGCAAGGTTCGCGCGGCCGGTCGCGTTTCCGCCCGTGCCATCGGCGGCTGGGCGCGTCGCTTCGCGGCGCGCGTCCCGTTCGGGGACGCCGTGCCGGCGCCGGCCGGCACGTCGCTAGCCGGCGAGGTTTCCTTGCTGCGGTCGGCGGTCTTCGCCGGCCAAGGGGAACCATGCGCCACCAAGTACTGCTCGCCGCCGCCTTCTTCGCCACCGCCAGCGCCGCCGTCGCCCAGATCGCGATGCCGGCGCACAACAACGCCTACAACGGCTACAGCCGCGGCTTCCACTTCGCCGCGCAGACGCCGTTCTTCATCACGGCGCTCGATCTCCCGGTCGACGCGCAGCAGGTCGGCGACACGGCGAGCTACCTCGTGCGCGTGAACGGCGCGACGGCGTACTGGAGCGTCGGCAACGCCGGCATGGTCCCGGTCAACATCCCCGTCCAGGTGGGCGACCTGGTCGACGTCATCGCCAACTGGTCGCCGGCGGCGGCCGGCAGCTTCTCGGCGCACAACTCGTACGGCTCGGGCACGGCGGGCGCTGGCGCGGCGCCGTACGCGACGATCATCGAGGGCGTGCCGCACACGCTGATGCGCACCGGCTGGCAGTGGGACATCGGCGACCCGACGTGGACCGGCAACGGCTCGACCGGCACGTACCTCGCGCCGGCCACCGGCCAGATCGGCCGCGTGCTGGTGACCACGTCGCCGGCGGCGAGCGGCGTGCTCGCGACCAACACCGTCCTCGGCCAGGGCTGCGTCGCTGCCTACAACTCGTTCTACGAGTCGTTCGCGTCCGCTGCGCCCGCGGCGACGGCGCTGACCGGCGGCGTGCTGCTGCTGATCCCGACCGGTTCGGGCTACCAGGGTTCGTGGCTGCCGGGCTCGGCGAGCGCGTTCTTCGTGCCGCCGGTCGCGGGCGTCGCGCTCGCCACGGGCGATGACGGCGTCGTCACCTACCCGATCGCGTCCGGCGCGTTCGCCACGGCGCAGGGGCCGCAGTCGCAACTGCTCGTCAGCGGCAACGGCATCGTCGCGTGGGGCGGCGCTGCGATCGACTACCCCGGCACCAACAGCTACACGCCGAGCCCCGGCGGCATCCTGAACAGCGCGCTCGGCGGCGTGTACTTCTGGCACGACTACAACGTCGGCGAAGCGGGCAGCGGCCAGATCCTCGCCGAAGAGGCGCAGGGCGTGCTGTACCTGACCTGGAACGGCGTCGAGAGCTACGCCACCCCGGAGACCGCCAACCCGAGCACCGTGCAGGCGCAGTTCGACCTCGCGACCGGCATCGTCCGCCTCGTGTTCGTCAGCGTCGACGGCAACGCCACCAGCGCCTTCGGCTCGGCCCACCTCGTCGGCGTGTCGGCGCCCGGCGCGTCGAACAACCCCGGCTCGGTGTCGCTGGCGGCCGCGACGGGCGCGCAGTTGCTGGCGCAGAGCCCCGAGGTCGCGCCGCTGGCCGTCGCCGGCGTCACGCGGCCGGTCCTGGGCACGGCCTGGAACCTGCAGGTCAGCAACATCCCGGCGACCGGCCTCGTCGGCGTCGACGTGATCGGCCTCAGCGACCCCGCCATCCCGGACCTGTTCTTCCTCGGCGCGCCGGGCTGCGGCCTGCGCGCTTCGGTCGACGTGACCTTCACGTGGTTCGTCGCCGGCGGCACGCACACCTACAGCCTGGCGATCCCGAGCACGCCGTCGCTCGCGAGCTTCGAGTTGTTCACGACGTCGGCGGTGTTCCAGGTGCCGGCGATCAACGCCTTCGGCGCCATCACCAGCAACGGCATCAAGGGCACGATCGGCAACTTCTGAGGCCATCGGCCGCGCGGCGCGGCGCGGCGAGCGGATGGGGCCGCGTTGCGTTGGGCCGGAAGACGACGAGGGGCCACCGGCTTGGCATTCGGCCCGGGCTTGCTAGGGTAAAAAGGACTGCGGCGCGCGCGCCGCAACTCGTTCTCGTCTCCCCAACCCGAAAGAGCCTAGCCATGCAGACCTTCACCCGCGCGGCCTTCGCCGCCGCCGCTCTGGCCGTCGCTGCCAGCGCCCAGTGCTTCTCCGTCACGACGACGACTGCCGCCGGCAACGGCCAGAACGGCACGATGTTCGACGTCGTGAACACGTCGGCGTCGGCGATCACGATCGGCAGCTTCGACCAGTGCTTCCTCGCCGCCGGCACGTCGCCGACGATCGAGATCTACACCAAGCAAGGCACCTGGAACGGCTCGCAGCAGGTGCCGACGGCGTGGACGCTGGTCGGTTCGACGACCGCCTTCGTGCACGGCATCGCGCCGACGCTCGATGCGCTGCCGATCCCGGTCAACGTCACGATCGCGCCGGGCGCGACGCAGGGCTTCTACATCACCTGCAGCGGTGACAACGTCGCCTACACGACGGGCAACGCCCAGCTCGGCACGGTCATCGGCTCGGACAACAGCCTGCAGGTCACCGGTGGCGTTGGCGTGCCCTACCCGTTCGGCGCGCCGTTCGGCCTGCCGACCGCCGGCCGCCTGTGGAACGGCCGCGTGAACTACTGCCCGGCCACCGCCGGCACGGTGCTGGCGACCAACACGACCACCGGCGCGGGCTGCGTCGCCTCCTTCAACAGCTTCTACGAGTCGTTCGCGACGGCGACGCCGGCCGCCGCGGCGCTGTCGGGCAACACGCTGCAGCTGATCCCGACGAGCACGGGCTACCAGGGTGTCTGGCTGCCGGGCACGGCGGCGGCGTTCTTCGTGACGCCGGTTGCTGGCGTCCCGCTCGCCACCGCGGACGACGGCGTCGTGACGTACGCGATCACCTCGGGCTCGTTCCCGACGGCGCAGGGCCCGCAGACGTCGCTGCTCGTCAGCGGCAACGGCATCGTCGCGTGGGGCGGCGCTGCGCTCGACTACCCCGGCACCAACTCCTACACGCCGACGGCCGCTGGCTTCCTGAACAGCACGCTGGGCGGCCTGTACGCCTGGCACGACTACAACGTCGCCGAGGCCGGTAGCGGCCAGATCCTCGCTGAGGAAGTCGCGGGCGTGCTCTACATCACGTTCAACGGTGTCGAGAGCTACAGCACCCCGGCGGCCGTCAATCCGAGCACGCTGCAGTTCCAGCTCGACCTCGCCAGCGGCGTCGTGCGGATGGTCTTCGTGTCCATCGACAGCGATGCCACGAGCGCCTTCGGTTCCGGCCACCTGATCGGCGTCAGCTCGCCGGGCACGTCCGCGAACCCGGGCTCGATCGCGCTGGCGACGGCTTCGGCCGCGCAGCTGCTGACGCAGAACCCGGAAGTGCTGCCGCTCGCCCTGGCGGCGACGTCGCGGCCGGTGATCGGCACCAACTGGAACCTGACGACGAGCAACGTCCCGGCGACCGGCCTGATCGGCGTCGACGTGTTCGGCATCGCGGATCCGGGCATCAACGACCTGTTCTTCCTCGGCGCCCCGGGCTGCGGCCTGCGCGCGTCGCTGGACGCGACGTCGGCCTGGTTCGTCGCCGGTGCGACGCACACGTACAGCCTGGCGATCCCGAACAGCCCGTCGCTGGTGAACCTCAACCTGTACACGACGTCCGCCGTGTTCCAGGTCCCGCCGGTGAACGCGTTCGGCGCGATCACGAGCAACGGCATCCAGGGCAAGGTCGGCGACTTCTGATCGAAGTCTCCCACGCGTCGGGCGCCGCCTGACGCTGCGCCGCCGGCCGCGTCGTCCTTCGGGGCGGCGCGGCCGGCGGCGTTTCCGGGCGATGCACGGCGCACTAGGCTCACCGCGTCTTCTCGGCTTCTTCACGCGCGCGGCCGAAGGTGTTTGGGTGCAGCGCATCCGGCCGCAAGCCTTCGTCTACCTCGCCGACGTCCACCCGGAGTCGGCCGACTACGACGACAACTGCGTCCGCCAGGCCGCAGCCGCGATCGCGGCGACGCCAGACCGCCAATCGGTCGCGCGCGTGGTGCGGACGGCGTGCGTGCGCTGGTTGCGCCTGCTGCGCGGCGACTGAGCGACGACGTGGGACCGGCGGCGGGCGGCGCGCGTACGCTGCGCGCATGAGCCACGACCCGTTCGCGCGCCTGCGCATCGAGTACGGCGACGCGCCGCTGCCGTTCGAGAGCGCGCCCGGCGAACCGTTCGAACTGCTCGCGCGCTGGATCGACGAAGCCGCCGCGGCCGGCGTCGGCGAGCCCAACGGCATGGCGCTCGCGACCGTCGACGCCGACGGCCAGCCGCACTGCCGCGTCGTGCTGTGCAAGGGCCTCGACGCGCGCGGCATCGCGTTCTTCACCAATCGCCACAGCGACAAGGGCGCGCAGCTGGCCGGCAATCCGCGCGCGGCGGCGACGTTCTGGTGGCCGGCGCCGCGCAACCGGCAGGCGCGGCTCGTCGGTCGCATCGAACTCGTCGCCGAGTCGGAGTCCGACGCGTACTTCTTCAGCCGGCCTCGCCGCGCGCAGCTGTGCAGCGCCGCCTCGCCGCAGAGCCGCGTCGTGCGCGACCGCGCCGAACTCGAAGGCATGGTCGACGCGCTCGCTGCGCAGGTCGCCGACGGGCCGGTGCCGCGGCCGGCGCATTGGGGCGGCTATCGGCTCGTGCCCGAAGCGGTCGAGTTCTGGCAGGGGCGCGACGGCCGCCTGCACGACCGCCTGCGTTACCGCCGCGATGGCGCCGCCTGGACGCGCGACCGGCTCGCGCCCTGACGCACGCGGCGCGCGCTTCCCCGCGCTCGCGGCGCGGCGTAGGGTGCGCGCATGACGCCGCTCCGCCTCGTCGCCGTCCCGCTCCTCGCCCTGTTCGCCGGCTGCGCCGCCGGCCCGGCCGCGCCGGCTGCTCCGACCGTCGTGAAGCTGTGCAATGGCGTCGACCTCGCCGGCTGGCACGCCGACGTGCCGGCCGCTGATGGCGGCGCGAAGCCCGAGCCGTCGTTCGTCGTCAAGGACGGCATCCTCGTCAGCTGCGGCAAGCCGGAGGGCCACCTGATCACCGACGCGGTGCACGCCGACTACCGGCTGACGGTCGAGTGGCGCTGGCCGGGCGAGCCGGGCAACTGCGGCATCCTGGTGCACAGCTCGAAGCTGCGCCGGCTCTACGGCCAGTTCCCGCAGTCGATCGAGTGCCAGCTGCACGTCGGCAACGCCGGCGACTTCTGGTGCATCGGCGAGGACATCGCCGTGCCGGACATGGTCGCGCGCCGCGGTCCGAAGGAGAAGTGGGGCGCCGACGAGCAGCACGCGCGCCGCATCAAGAACCTCACCGACGGCAGCGAGAAGCCGCTGGGCGAGTGGAACGAGATGGTCATCGAGTGCCGCGGCCGCACGGTCACCATCTGGGTCAACGGCCAGCTGGTGAACCAGGGCACGGACTGCACCGCCGATCGCGGCCAGATCGCGATCCAGGCCGAGGGCGCGCGCTGCGAGTTCCGCCGGCTCGACCTGCAGTCGCTGTGACCGTCAGCGCCGGCGCGTCGGCGCGGCGGTGAGCGCGGCTTCGGCCTCGGCGCGTTCGCGCACGCGCGCGCACATCATGTCGCACAGTTGCTGCGTGCGGTCGTCGGCGAGCGCGTAGACGACGTGCAGGCCGTCCCTGCGACGACTCACCCAGCCTGCCTGATGCAGGATGCCTAGGTGCTTGCTGACGTTGGCGAGCGAGAGGCCGGTCGCGTCGACCAGCTCGCTGACGTTGCGCTCGCCGGCGAACAGTTCGCTCATCAGCGCGAGGCGCGACGGCTCCGACAGCGCGCGGAACTGTTCGGCGACGCGCTCGAGCATGGCGGGCGTCATCTGCGTGCGCTTGCTCATGGCTTGACGGCTCCGGTCTCGGCGGGAAGGTCGGCGCGCGCCGCCCCTTCGGTCCACGAGCCGGCGTACCAACATACGTCGTCGCGGCCGAGCAGGAAACGCAGCAGGAAGAACGTGTGCGACGCCGCGTGGCCGGTGCGGCACGAGACGGCGACGTCGCCGACGCCGCGCGGCATCAGCTCGGCGTAGATGGCCGCCAGCTCGGCGCGCGGCGCCAGCCACTGGCCATCGCCGGTGCGCTGCTGGTCGGCGGCCAAGGGCCGGTTGCGCGCGCCGGGGATGTGGCCGGGCCGCGCTTCGGTCGACGTCTCGCCGCGGAACGCCGCCGGCGGGCGGACGTCGAGCACGCGCATCGCGCCGGCCTTGCGACCGGCTTCGAGCGCGTCGGCCGTGATGGTGAAGTCGTCGGTCACAGCGCGCGGCGCGTAGGTCGCCGTCGCGATCGACGTCGGCGCGGCGGTCAGCGGCCCGCGTTCCGCCGCCCAGCGCAGCACGCCGCCTTCGAGCACGGCGAGGGCGTGGTGCCCCAAGCGCAGCAGCGCCAGCGCCGCCATCGTCGCATCGTGCGGCTTGTCGTCGGCGACGAGCACGACCGGCCGATCGGCCGTGAGGCCGAGCGCGCCAAAACGCGCGGCCAGCTCGGCGTCGCTGCGCAGGAAGTGCTCGCGGTCGCCAGCGCGCACGCGCAGCGACGGCAGGTCGAGGCGGACGCTGCCCGGGACGTGCAGCGCGGCGTGCTCGGCGGCGCTGCGCACGTCGAGCACGGCGACCTCCTGCAGGCGCGCGCGCAGCCACGCGGGCGAGACCATCGTCGGCGTCGTCAGCGTCGCCGGGTCGGTGGCCCACAGCGATGCGGCGGCGCGCGGGCTGCCGCCGCCGAGGAAGAACGCGCGCACGAGCGGCCAACTGGCGGCAGCCGCCTTCGCCGAGGCCGCGTCGATGCCTGCGCGCAGCGACGGCGGCGTCAGCATGCGGGCGAAGAACGCGTCGAGCCCGCCGTCGAGCACGAAGACGTTCGCGTGGCCCTGGCGACGCAGTTCCACCCACGCCTGCGCCGGATGCGCCGGGCCGTTGCTGCACAGCACGACGCGCGCTGGCGTGCGTGCGAGCAGCGCCGCGCCGGGCGCGCCGACGACGTCGGGGACCGACAGGTTGACGGCGCCGGGCAGATGCCAGCCGGCGAACTCGTCGGCCGGACGCACGTCGACGACGAGCACGTCGTCACCGGCGAGCAGCGCGCGGGCGAGTTCTTCCGGATCGACGTGGTCGGCGCCGGTCTCGATGTCGTGCAGCCACGCCGGCGCGAGCGACTCGTCGCGCGCGGTGGTCGCTGCCGTCGGCGCGATGCGTCCGAAGGCCACGGCGGCGAGGACCGCGAGCAGCATGGCGAGCAAGGCGAGCGTTGGACGCATGCCGTCGCCGGGCGCATTGCCGGGCGCATCGCTGGGCGCATCGCCGGGCGCGTTGCCGGGCGCGTTCATGCGGACCTCCGCTGCATCCAGGACTCGATCGTGTGCGCGCCGACGAACGACGCCAGCGCGATCGCGAGCAGCGCCAGCGCGCCGGCCATGCCGGAGACGCCGAGCTGCTCGGGCAGCGAACCGACCGCGCACGCGCCGGCGTGCAGGAAGCCTTCGAGCTGCGGTTGCAGGCCGGCGAACGCGAGGCTGCCGAGGCCGGCGCCGGCCAGGAACACCAGCGCGTCGAGCTTGCCGCTGGCGAGGCCGACGGCCGCCGTGCCGGGGCACCAACCGCCGGCGACGAAGCCGAGACCGAACACCAGTCCGCCGACGAGCTGCGGCCAGACGATCGACTCCGGCACGTACAGCGCCGCGAGGTCGACGTAACCGAGCGCGCCGAGCGTCTGCAGCCCGACCGCGGCGGTCGCCATGGCGCTGAACATCACCTTCAAGACGGCGAAGTCGCGCAGGTAGAAGATCGCGGTCAGCTTGCGGCTGCTGCCGAAGCCGGCGCGTTCGAGCCAGAAGCCGAACGCGAGGCCGACGACGAGAGCCATCAGCAGGCCGATCGGCTGGTCGAGAAGTCCTTGCTCGTAGAGGTTCATCGCCACTCCTTCTTCACGATGGGGGCCAAGGCGAACGCTGCGGCGAAGCACGCGCCGGTGAACACGAAGCCGCCGGTCTGCAGCATCGCGCCGCCCGACAGCGCCTGGCCCGACGTGCAGCCCGACGCGAAGCGGGCGCCGAGTCCGGCGAGCGCGCCGCCGGCGAGCGCCAGGGCGAGGCGCAGCGACGCGGACGCCGAGGCGCCGCGTTCGATCGCGATGCCAAAGCGCCCGGCGGCGCGTGCGGACAGCAGGCCGCCGGCGAACGTGCCGATCAGCATCGCGACGAGGTAGTGAGCGAGCGGGCTGCCGTCGGCGAACAGGCCGGCGAGCCAGCGGTTGCCCTCGACCGCCGCCGGCGCGACGGCGTGGGCCGTCGACGCGGCGACGTGCGTGATGCCGCCCGAGGCGCCGAGGCCCGTGCCGAGCACGACGTACGAGAACAGCAGCGTCAGGCCCAGGCCGATGCCGGCGAGGTAGGGGTTCCAGTAGGGGCGTTGCATGGCGTCCTCCTCAGCACCCCGCGCTGCGCTTCTTCGGCGCGGCAGCGGGCTTGGTCTGGGTCGTCGCCGGGACCGCCGCGGGCGCGGTCGCCGGCGCTGCGGCCTCGACCGGGCCGCCGGTCGCCGCCGTGCGGAAGTAGCCCTGCAGGCCGCCGACGAGCACGCGCAGCGAGCGCTCGGGTTGCTGTGCCAGCAGCGCGCCGGCGACGGCGAAGGCGGTGGTGCCGTCGCGATCGACCAGCACGACACGGCGGCCCTTCGGCAGCGCGTCGACGTGCGCGGCGATCGCTTCGGTCGCGACGTTGGCGCTGCCGGGGATCGACCACTCGGCGAACTGCCACGCGGCGCGCAGGTCGATCACCGCGTACGCGGCGGGCTGATCGAGCAGCGCCTTCTGCAGCATCGCCGCGTCGATCGGCTCGGGGAGCGTGATCGCGGCGCCGGCGACCGGCGCGGGCGCTGCGGCCTGCGCGGCGCCCGGCGCCATGCGGCCGATGGTCGGCAGGCCGGCCGCGATCCAGGCGTCGAGGCCGCCTTCGAGCGAGCGCACGTGGCGCATGCCGTGCCGTTCGGCGAGGCCGACGGCGAGGCTCGAGCGGTACGCCGAGTTGCACACCATCACGACCTCCATCTCGGTGCCGAGCGCCTTGGCGAAGCGCTCGTGCTCGGTGACCGGGATGTTGCCGACATCGCCAAGGCGCAGGTCGCCGTACTCGTCGGCGGTGCGCACGTCGAGGATGACCGGCTCCTTGCCGGCCTGCATCAGCGCG
This sequence comes from Planctomycetota bacterium, assembly GCA_040375075.1. Taxonomy (GTDB): domain Bacteria; phylum Planctomycetota; class UBA1135; order UBA1135; family UBA2386; genus UBA2386. Next base: position 12,981 of record JBEITC010000023.1, read on the forward strand.
TGCAGTTCCTTCGGCGTGATGCCCTTGGTCGCGCGCACCACGAGGCCGCCAGCGCGCCACGCCGCGGCGTCCGGCTGCATGCGGCCGGTGACGAGGTCGTAGCCGATGCGACGCAGGCGGAAGACGCCTTCCTTCACCTCGGCGTCGTCGCCGACGAGCAGCAGCTTCGCCGTCACCGGCACGACGATGCCGGCCCAGGTGTCGAGGCGGCCGCGCAGATGCACGTTGACCGAGCCTTCGACGTGGGCCTCGGCGTAGGCCTGCTGGTCGCGCAGGTCGACGATCCACGCGCCCTCGGCGAGCAGCGCCTTCGCAGCGGTGGCGTCGACCAGCGCTGGCAGGACCTCGCTGCGCTCGACCAGCGGCGGGCCCTTGCGGTTCATCTCGACGTTGAAGGCGAAGTACTGCGGCGCGACCGGTTGGTGGCTGAGGATGTTGGCGACGAACGACGATCGCGTCGGGATCTGCAGGTACGGATTGGTCTGCTTCTCGCGGCCGATCGTCGAGACCGTGTCCGGCGAAAGGTGCGCGCCGCACAGCGAGCCGGCGCCGTGGGCCGGCAGCACCTCGGTCGCATCCGGCAGGCCCTTGAGCCGCTGCACGCTGTCCCACGACAGCGCGGCGAGCTCGGCCGGCGGCACGTCGAGCAGGTCAGGCCGGCCGATGCTGCCGATGAACAGCGTGTCGCCGGTCAGCGCGAAGGCCGGGTCGGCCTTGCCGCCCGGCGCGTGCACCAGGAACGTCATCGTGTTGGGCGTGTGGCCCGGGGTCAGCCAGGCTTCGATCGACACGGCGCCGAGCTGCACGCGGTCGCCGTCCTTCAGCGCGCGGTGCGGGAAGGCGGCGTTGCTGGCCGCGCTGAGCGCGATCTCGGCGCCGTGCCGGTGCGCCAGCTCGGTGTGGCCGGCGACGAAGTCGGCGTGCGGGTGCGTCAGCAGGACGCGGGTGATCTTCGCGCCCGCCGCGGCGGCGTCGCGCTCGTAGTGGCCGACGTCGCGCTGGGGGTCGATGACGGCCGCTTCCTTGCCGGCGACCAGCAGGTAGCTGAGGTGCGACAGGCAGCCGAGCTGGTACTGGCGCAGCGACCAGCCGTCGCCCTTGGCTTCGTGGGTGACCTGCGGCGAGCTCGCCTCGTCGCCGTGGGTGGCGCGCTCGGCGTCCTGGGCGACGAGGCCGGCGGCCAGGAGGGAGAGGGCGGCGAAGACGGCGCGGGCAGCGGTCGCGTTCATGCGATCAACTATATGGTTGATCGGCAGATCGGAAACCGCACTTGCGCGTAGGCGCTTCTCCGGCGTTGTCCCGGGGCCGGGACCGTCAGCCGGCCGTCGCCAGAAGCCTCGGCCTCGCTTCGATTTCCGCGCGGGCGCCGGCGAGGGCGAGCCGCAGGTGGGCGAGGTCGACGGCGAGGTCGTCGCAGCTGCGTTGCAGGGCGTCGCAGCGGGCCAGCAGCACGGCGCGGGCGGTGGGCGGCGCCTCGATGGCCCACGCGCTCGCGGCCTCGGCGGTGGCCAGTTCGCGCTGGCAGTGCGCCAAGCGGGCGGCCATGCGGCGTTCTTCACGGTGGTAGCGGGCGACGAGCCGCCACAGGGCGGCGCGCGGCGCCAACCGGTCAGGCGCTGGCTGCACGACCGCCCCCCTCGAACTCGGGCATCCCGGAGAGCATGCGCCGCAGCGACGCGACGTGGCGGCGGCAGGTGCGCAGCTCGCTGCGCAGGCTGTCCGCCGGCGTCTCGCCTTGGGCGCGCGCGCAGTGGACCCGGGCTTCGGCCAGCGCGAGGCTGTCGGCAGCGCGGGCGAGCTCGGCGAGCAGGCGGGCCATGAGGTCCGAACCGGCGCAGGCGGCGCCGTCGAAGGGTTCGTAGTCCATGGCCCTGGAGCATCCGCGCCGGCGTGAAGGCGGCGGCAAGCGTCGGGCAAGCGTCGCCGCGCGCGAGGCTGCGGCGCGCGGCGACTCTCAGTCGACCCACTCAGCGACGAACAGGTTCGTCTCGCCGTCCCTGGCGTGGTAGCGGTTGCTCGCCCAGACCAGATGCTTGCCGTCCGGCGAGAACATCGGGAACGAGTCGAACTCCTCGCTGAAGGTCACCTGCTCGAGGCCGCTGCCGTCGGCGTTGACGAGGAACAGGTTGAAGCGGCGCGCGGCGCTGCGGTCGCCGGTCTTCGCAGCCTGCTCCATGCCCTTCATGTTGCTGGCGAACAGGATCTTCTTGTCGCCGGGCAGGAAGAACGGCGCGAAGTTGGCGGCGCCGTTCTTGGTGATCTGGCGGAAGTTGCCGCCGTCGCGGTCGCAGACGCAGATCTCCATGTTCGACGGGCGCACGATCTGCTGCGTCAGCAGCGTCGCGTTCTCGGCCGCCTGCTTGTCGTCCTTGGGGAACGCCGAGCGCAGCACGAACTTCGTGCCGTCGTGCGAGAAGAACGCGCCGCCGTCGTAGCCCGGGCGGTTGGTGACGCGCTTCACGTTGCTGCCGTCGGCGGCCATCGTGTACAGCTCGAGGTCGCCGTCGCGCACCGACGTGAAGACGATGTCGCCGGTGACCGGGCAGACCGTCGCCTCGGCGTCGTAGCCGGTCGTCTTGGTCAGCTGCACCGGGTCGCTGCCGTCCGGCTTGGCGCTGAAGATGTCGTACTCCTGGTGCACGGCCCACTCGTAGCCGCGGCCGGTCATCTTCACGACCGGCGGCGCGTCGCCCGTGTGGTGCGTGGAGCCGAACACCACGCGGCGGTCGCCCTGCAGGAAGTACGCGCAGGTCGTGCGGCCCGTGCCGGCGCTGACGCGCGTCTGCTGGCCGGTGGCGAGGTCGAGCACGTAGATCTGGTCGGCGGGCATCGACGCGTCGCGGCGCTGGAAGATCAGCTTCGTGCCGTCGTGCGACCAGTAGGCCTCGGCGTTCTCGCCATCGAAGGTGAGCTGGCGGACGTTGCGCAGGTGCGGCTCGTCCCCGCGCGCGGGCGCTGGCTTGCCTGCCGCGATGGCGAACGGCTTCGTGGGCGCGACGCCGTCCGCGGGCGACGTCGGGGCCGCGCAGGCGGCGATGGCCAGGAGGGCGGAAAGCCAGATCGGGCGCTTCATGCGCGCCATGCTGGCCCCGCGGCGACGGCGGCGCAACGTTGCGCTCGCGATGCGCGTCACGCCCGCGTCATGCGGGCGCGCGCGGGTTCAGGTGTTGGCGCTGGCGACCTGGCCGATCGAGCCGGCGTCGATCTCGGCGAAGCCGAGCACGCGGCGCTCCTGCGGCGTCAGGTCGGGGAACGACGCGAGGAAGTGCGCGCGGTTCTGCTGGATGAAGGTGCGCACGCGGCGCAGCAGCTTCTCCGGATCCTGCACCTGCAGCAGGCCGGTGCGCCCGAGCGCTGCGATGGTGCCGCGAGCCGACAGCTTGTCGGTCTCCTCGGGCACGAGGCGTTCGTCGTCGAGCCAGAACTCGGCGCGCACCTCGAAGAACGACACCAGGTTCCGCAAGTGCGGCAAGGTGATCGCAGAGCGACCCTTGCAGATGTCGGTCGCCGTCTGCGGCGACACGCCCAACGCCCTCGCGAGATCCCGTTTCTTGAGGCGACGCTGCTCGAGCAGAGCAGTGATCTTCTCGTGGATGAGGACCATCGAACGCCTAAGATACCGTTCGCGTGCGCGCCGCTCACCATCCAACCTGCCAAAGCTGCATCGCAGTTGCGTTGGTCGTCGCCGTCGCCGGGTGCACGACGGAAGAGTTGGCGCCGACCATCTGGCCGCCGGCGGACTTCCGCATCGAGTATGAAGAACGTGCGGAGCGCGATGGTCGGTTCGTGCCGGTGCGGCGCTTCACCGTCGACGCCCAAGGGCTCGCGATCTACGCCACGGCCACCAGCGTCGTCGTCGACCCGCAGCCGGCAGCGGATGGCGCGGGGGCGGCGCTGGCGCTGCCTGTGTACGGCCGCGTATGCGCCTACCAGCTGGTGCCAGAATGCACCCGCGCGTTGGCGCGCAAGCTGAGCCGTCTAGGGATTGGCACCTTGGACAGCGGGGCCGCCGACCGGCGCGATGGCGCGGCGCCCGCGGCGCGACTGCGGTGGCGCGCGTTCGCCGACTCCCGCACCATCGACATCGCGACCGACGTCGAATGGGCGCTCGGCGAGATCGTGCACCTGCTGGCGGCGCATCTGCCGCCCGGCGAGCAAGCGCTGGTCGGCTGCGACCCGGCCCGCAAGATCGAGCCGGTCCTGCAGGCCGTGCCGGCGCCGACGATCGCGGCCGACGCGATCGACTTCTGGCGGCAGCGCGCCGTCGCCGAACCCGACGACGACGCGCTATGGGCGGCCGCGTTCGCCTGCGCCGTCCAGGCGGGCGGCGGGAGCGGCGACCTGACGTCCGGCCGGCTCGCCAACGACGTGCTGCAGAGCTGGCGCGCGTCGCGCCAGGGCCGCCCGCTCGCCCCGCCGTGGTCCGACGAGGCGCTGCAGCGCATGGTGCCCCAGACGGGGCTCTGGTAGCGGGGGCTCTGGTAGCGGCGCGAGCGGCGCGCGGGGCGGCCGCTCACGCGGCGGGGCTCACTTCGCCGGGGCGAAGGCGAGCATGCCCGACATCTTGCCGAACGACAGCCACGCGCCGGCGCCGTTGTCGGTGGCGTGCAACAGCATCTGCAGGCGCTTGCTCTCGTGCTCGCCGCTCTTCAGGTCGAGCTTGGTCGTCGTGACCTTGTCGCCCGACTTGAAGTTGAGGCTCCAGCCGAGGTCGTCACCGATCGTGAAGTAGACGTCGTAGCTGCCGGCGGCCAGCGTCGCCTCGCCGCACTTGCAGTCGATCGACGACGTGAACTTGCCGAGCGGGGCGTTGGCGGCGCTGTTGTTGACGCGCGTGCGGGCGCGGGCGCCCTTCTCCTTGTCGGCGATCGCGGACATCGTCTTGCCGTCGGCCCAGGTGATCGACGTGTAGTCGAGCGACATCTTGGCCTCGCCGATCGTGATCGACTGGCTGAGCGCCGGGGCGTTGCTGTTGGTCGAGCCCATCTTCTGGGCGAAGGCCGGCGCGCAGAGGGCGGCGGCGAGAGCGAGCGAAAGGAAGGACTTCATGGTCGTAGGTGGGTGTGGGGTCGCCGCGGACGGGGTCGTCTTGCGGGGGCGGCGAGTCTACGCGCCGTTCGCTGGCCCCGGCGTGCTGGAGGCGCGGATTTCCCCGTCCCGCCAGCGCAGGTAGTTCTCGGCCGCGACCAGCAGGTAGAGGCCATGGCCCAGGTCGGCGCGACCGGCCCGGTGCAGGTCGACGGCGCGGGCGATGCCGCCCGGGCGCAGGTGGGGCCGCTGCCGCGTCCGCGGTTCGGCCAGCAGGTCCAACCATGGCAGTTCGCCGCGGAACCAGCGGTCGAGCGGCAGGGCGAAGCCGCGCTTGGGCAGCGCCGCGACCGGGGCAGGCAGGTCGGGGAACGCCGCGCGCAGCAGGGTCTTGCCGAGGCCGGCGCGGCCGCCGGCGAGCGCGCGGTCGACGACGTCGCGGTCGAGGAACGGGCAGCGGGTCTCGAGCCCGGCGGCCATGCCGGCGACGTCGGCCTTCGGCAGCAGGTCGAGGCGCAGGTAGCC
>JBEITC010000056.1:0-13061 GCA_040375075.1 Planctomycetota bacterium
CCGCCGGCGTCTGGCTGGTGCGCAACGACGGCGGCCGCGAGCCGTTGCTGCTGGCGCCGATCGGCAGCCTGCGCGCGCTCGCCGCCGACGCGACCTCGCTGACCGTCCTGACCGGGACCGGCATGGGCCAGCAACGGCTCGTCGCGCTGACGCGCGACGCGTGCCGCCGCGATGGCGTGCGCTGCCAACCGTTCGCCAACGCGCAACTCGCGAAGATCGGCGAGCGCCTGCTGGCCGCGCTCGGCAGCCGCCCGCCGCGCACCGCCGACGACGTGAAGGCCGCGCGCGCGGCGGCGGACGTGTTCGCGATCGAGATCGCCGGCGCGCCGCTGCCGACGTCGGCCGACGACGTCGAGACGCTGCTCGAAGAAGCCGCCGACTGGGAAGAGCCGCTGCCGGACGCCGGCCGTGCGTTGCTCGGCGTGCTCACCGCGTCCGCCGCGCTCGCCGCCGGCGGCGAGTGGGTCGAGGGCGCGACCGCCGACTGGAGCGCGTGGCGCCTGCGCGCGCCGACGGTCTACGACACGCCGTTCGCGATCCTCGTGCAGCCCGGCAACATGGTCACCTCCGCGCTCGACGACAGCGAGAGCTACGCGACGCTGACGATGGACACCGGCGACCGACAGGGCCGGCCGCTGCTCGTCGGCCTCGACCCCGAGGCGCTGCGCGCGCGCGTGCTGGCGCTGGCGCCGACGGAAGCGGCTGCCGCCGTGCGCAGCGGCGACGTCGAGGCGCTGCGGCGCGTGCTCGAAGCCCGCAGCGGCGAGCACGAACTGCGCCGCCACGTCTACGGCCAGCTCGCCGCGCACGGCCAGCACGAGGCGTTGCGCCAGCTCGCCGCCCGCTTCGCGTCCGGCGCCGAGTGGAAGCCGTGCGACCTCGTCGCCTGGATCGCGGCGGGCAGCCGCAAGGTGACGACGACCGAAGAGGCCAAGGCGTGGATGGACGCTGCGCTCGACGCCGTGCGCAAGGCGCCGCGCGAAGCCGCGCTCTACCTGTGGCTCGGTCGCGCCGTCGACCGCGCGTTCCCCGGCGAGCCGCAGAGGTCGCGGCCGTGCTACGAACGCGTGCTCGAACTCGCGCCGTACGGCGACCTCGCCGCGGCGGCGCGCAAGGCGCTGGGCCGGGAACGCTGAGCGGCGGCGCGGCGGCGCGCTCGCTGCTTGCGCCGGGTGGCCGCTGACGCGGCCCTGCCGACCGCGCGCATCCGTTGGTCTCGCAGGCCGAGCGCGATCGAGGCATGCCACATCGCGGCGCCCGCGCTGCCCGAGCAAGACGAGGCCCACGCGCCGGCCGCGGTCAGCGACCGTCGCGCCGCGCCATCCATTCTTCGCTCTCGCGGACGACGGCGCGCACCTGCCGCAGCGCGCCGATGTCGACCAGCGGATCGCCGCCGAGCACGACGAGGCCGCAGCGCGCGCCCGCGCGCACGACGCCGAGGTCCTTCGCGCCGAGCACGCCGGCGGCGACGGTCGTGGCACTCGCGAGCGCCTGCGCTGGCGTCATGCCGTAGGCGACCATCAGCTCGATCTCGCGGGCGTTGTCGCCGTGGCGGAACACGCCGGCGTCGCTGCCGCAGCCGATGGTCACGCCGGCCGCGAGCGCGCGCTGGAAGCCCGCCTTGGCAACGTTGAGCCGCTCCACGATCGGGCCCTTGTGTCCGGCCTGCCGCACGATCGCCTCGTTGGCGGCGAGGCACGGCACCAGCACGACGCCGCGCGCCTGCATCGCGCGCAGCGTCGCTTCCGACGCGCCGCCGCCGTGCTCGATCGTGCGCGCGCCGGCGAGGACCGCGCGGCGGATGCCTTCGTCGGTCGTCGCGTGCGCGGCGACCGGCAGGCCGGCCTTGCTCGCCTCGTCGACCAGCGCCGTCAGCTCGTCGAGCGCGAACGTCGGCTCGGCGGCGCCGCCCTTCTGCTTGCGGTAGTCGGCGTAGACCTTGATCCACTGCGCGCCGCCGGCGGCCTGCGCGCGCACCGCGGCGCGGATCTCGGCCTCGCCTTCGACGGTCTGCGCGCCCTTGGGCACGGCGGGGTCGTCGGGCGATGGCCCGTACCAACCGCGGCGCACGATCGCGCGCGTGCTCGTCCAGATCCGCGGGCCGGTCGCGAGCCCTTCGTCGATCGCGCGCTGCAGCGCCACGTCGGCGAAGCCAGCGCCCTCGGTGCCGAGATCCCGGATGGCGACGAAGCCCGCCTGGAGCGAGTCGAGCCCGTGCACGCGCGCGCGCACCGTGCGCAGCTCGGTCGTCTCGCGCAGGACCTGGTCGTCCCACGACATCTGGTCGTAGGGCTTGAGCAGCAGGTGCGTGTGCAGATCGATCAGCCCCGGGATCACCCACGCGTCGCCGAAGTCGCGGTCCACCGCGTCGTGCTTGCTCGCCGGCTCGATGGCGGCGATGCCGTCGAGCACCGTCACCACGACGACGTCCTCGCGCCACGACTTGCCGTCCTCGGCGAGCAGTCGCTTGCAGCGCCACGTGCTGGGGCGCTGCGCGCTCGCCGTCGCGGGCAGCGCAGCCAACGCGGCGAGCGCGAGCAACGCCAGCGTCGCCGCCGGCCTGCCGGTCACCGCAGCGCCTCGCGCAGCGTCGGCAACAGCGCGTCGGCGACGACCGCGTGGCCGCGCGCGGTCAGGTGGATGTCCTTCGCGAAGTACGTCGCCGCGACGTCTTCGCGCGCCAGCAGCGGCAACGTCGACACGAACGGCGCGCCGAGTTGCGCGCACTCGCCCGCCAACCAGCCGTGCAGCTCGCACGCGCCGGCCTTGGCTTCTTCGCGCGTCGGGATGGCGGCGACGACCAGCGTGCCGCCCTGCGCGCGCACCGCCGCGGCGACGTCGGCGAGCAGCTTGCGCATCACGAGGCGCCGATCGGCCACCGTCGTCGCCGTGCGTTCGGCGTACTCGATCGCCTCGAGCTCGCGCCACTTGGCCGGCAGCCAGACGTTCTTGTGCAGCGAGCGGTACAGGGCGCTGCGCTCGTACAGCCACAGCGCCCCGGGCGCTGGCATCAGGAAGCGCTCGAACACGCCCGCCGGCGCCTGCGGCTCGATGCGCGCCTCGCCGCCCTCGACGCGCGCGTACGGCCGCGGTCCGAGGCCGGCGAAGTACGGCATCAGGTTGTCCTGCAGGTCGTTGTCGTACACGGTCAGCACGACGACGTCGGGCCGCCACGCCGCCAGCTGTTCGGGCAGGGCGAGCAGCGTCTGCACGGTCGAGTAGCCGCCGACGCCGGCGTTCCAGCACTCGACGCCGGGCAGCGCCCGCTCGAGCCGGCGGCTGAACAGCTCGTCGGCGGCGACCTGCGAGCCTTCGGTGAACGAGTCGCCGACGAACAGGAAGCGCCGGCTGCCGGGCGCGCGCGTCTCGACGTGCGGCGTCGCGCGCAGGCCGCGCGCGTCGGTCTGGAACAGCGCCTTGCCGCCGCCTTCGACGTCCACCTGGCGCTCGACCCCGGCGGCGTGCGTCCAGCCGAGCCGCGCGTCGAGCCGGTACAGCGCCGGCGTCGCGCGCGCCGTCCACAGCGCCAGCGCCGCCTCGGCGAGGCCGACCGCGAACAGCGCCGCGAACGCCACGGCGACGAGCCGCACCACGAGGCGGCGGCGGCGGCGGACAGGCGGCGGCGAGGACGAGGGCATGGCCAAGGGACGGCCGCGCATGGTACCTCGGACGCCGCCCCTGGAAACGACGAGGGCCGCGCAGTTCGCGCGGCCCTCGTGCGGCGTCAGGCGCCTGCGTCGCCGATCAGCTGTTGCCGATCACGAGCTGCGCGCCGCCCGAGCTGCCCAGCGGCAGCGCGTACGGCAGCGTGAAGTCGAGGTCGAAGAACTGCGACGCGACCTGCGTGCCGATCAGCGCGTTGGCCGGCGGCAGCGGCAGCGCGTAGCTGGCCGTGCCGGTCGGGCTGTTGAACAGCGCCGTCGTGACCGTCGGGTTGGCGTACAGCAGCAGCGTCGGCTGCGCGCCCGGCAGCGGCACGCCCGGGAGCAGCGCGCCGATGTCCAGCGCGACGATGCTGATGCCGAACGGGAACAGGTTGCTGCCGTCGATGGTCAGCGCGGCGTTGCCGACCGACGGCGAGCCGTTGACCGAGATCGCCGGGGTGCCAGCGCTCGTCGGCGAGCCCGTGCCGGTGTACGTCACGCTCGAGGCGGCGGCGCCGTAGATCTCCAGGCGATCGATGTACATGCCGGCGAGGTTCGGGTTCGACTGCACGCACTCACGGTACTGGACGTAGACCGCGCCGGTGCGGACCGTGCACGTGCCGGTGAAGCGCTGACCGTCGTCGACGCCGTAGGTGCCGCCGAAGTTGGCGACGTAGTTGCCGTTGTCGACGCGCAGGCGCAGGCGCTGCCAGCCGTCGTTGACGCCCGGCGTGGCCGTGATCGGACCGGCGAGGATCGTGAACGGAGCCGCCGTGCCGCCGCCGTTGGCGTCGACGAGGTAGACCTTGGTCTCCGTCGCGCTGACGTAGGCCATCCACGCGAGGCCCGTCGCCGACGACGCCGTGTTCAGCGTCGTGGCGCAGAGGCTCGTCTGGGCGAAGAAGTTGCCGGGGACGTCGGTCGCCGTGGCGTACGAGTTGGTGGTGCCGGCGACGCCGAACGCCCACGACTCGCCCTGGCCGGCCACCGCCGCGATCGCCGGGTTGCTGCCGGTCACGTAGACGTAGAGCTCGGCGTTGAAGCTGCTGCCGAGCACGACGTTCGGCTGCAGCACGTTGCCGCCGCCGGTCGGGTCCTGGATGCGCGCGATGTTGCCGCCCTGCGGCGAGGCCGGATACGTGCGGATGGTCTGCACCGGCGGCACGGCCGTCGTCTGCGCGATCACGACCGAAGCCGGATCGAAGATCTGCGCGCCGAGGAACGTGTGGCTGGCGTTGCCGACGATCGAGCCGACCGCGGCGTCGCAGTTCTCGACGAACGACAGCGGCAGGTTCTGCGTCGTGCCGTTGGCGGCGCCGGGCGTCCAGCCCATCAGCACGAAGTCCGCGCTGTTGACGTTGGTGTCCCAACCGTCGACGCGGCGCTGCGGCGTCATCAGGCCCTGCGGCAGGGCGCCGACGGCGTCGAACAGGATGTACTGGCCCCACAGGCCGTGGCCCTCGAGCCATGCCGGCGCCGCCGCGGTCCAGGTCTTGTAGCTCCAGACAACGCCGTCGATCACCGCGCCGGTCGTGTCGCGCAGCGTGATGCCGTCGGACTCCGTGTTCTCGAGCACGAGGCCCGGGCTGGCGCCGGTGACGATGAAGTTGACGTTCGGCACCGCGGTCTGGCCGACGACGAGGATCTGGCCCGCGGCCATGATCGTGTTGGCCGGGAAGGTGAACACGCCGTTGGCGGCCGAGGCGGCGGTGCCTTCTTCGCCGTTCAGCGTCCAGCCGGAGATGTCGATCGGCGCGCCGCTGCGGTTGTAGATCTCGACGAACTCGAGGTTGTCGGTGCCCGAGTCGTCATTGCTGTATTCGTTGATGACGACCGGCGCCGTCGAGGTGCCGGGGCCTTGCGGCGCGAATGCGAGAACGGATGCGAGGGTGAGCAGCATGTTGGCGAGGTCTCCGAGGGAAGTGCGAGCGCGCGGCGAGCGCGCAACGGGGCGGACAGTCTAGCGGCGCCGCACCGATCGCCAACCTGGACAGGAATCCCGCATGCTTGCGGCGCGACGCACATCGGCGCGGCGGCGCGCGCGGGCCCGCTGCGCGCTGCGGACGCCGCGCTCAGCGCAGCACGAAGCGACGCGGCGGCGGCAGTTGCAGCCACGGCGCGGCGACGCCGGCGGGCAGCACGCCGAGGTGCGCGACGAGGTCCGTGCCGACGAACGCCGTCGACGCCGGGATCGGCCACGCCACCGACTGCTGCGCGAACCACACGCCGGGGAACAGCGCGTACGAGCCGAGGTCGAAGTAGAAGCGGAACGGCGGCGCCAGCAGCGTCGGCGTCGGGTCGGTGTAGCCGAGCGCGAACACGCCGGCGAGGCCGGGCGGCAGGTCGGCCGTGAAGGTCACGGTCGTGCCGACCTGCGGGTCCTCGGGCGCGATCGCCATGCTGCCGAGCTGCGGCGCCGCGAGCGCGTTGGCCTGCGCGACGTGCGCGCCGACGCTCGCGGCGTGGCTGTCGACGAGCTGCAGCGGCGCCGCGGCGGTGCCCTGCAGCGTGCCGCCGACGAAGCACGACTGCGCGACCGCGATCGGGCCGCTGCCGAGCGTCGAGACCGCGCAGCCGTCGAAGCGCGACTCGGTGACCGTCAGCGCCTGCGCCGCCGACGTCGCCAGCGTGACGGGGCCGTTCTTGCAGCGCGCGTTGAGCAACGCCAGCGGCTGCGGGGCGGCGCCGCAGCCGATCTGCACGGCGCCCTCGGCGGTGAGCTCGGTCACCTCGCCGAAGATGGCGTGGCCGGGATCGCCGAGCGCGAACGCGACGCCGCCGACCGGCGCGCGCAGGTCCCACAGGTGCAGCACGGCCCAGGTCACGCCGGTCGGGTGGCCGGCGATGCGCGCGCACTCGCCGCCGCGGACGCGGACGAAGTCGCCTTCGACGTACAGCTGCCGGTTGCCGCCCGCCGTGCGGGCCGCGCGCAGGCCGCGCGTCGTCGCGTCGATCGTCACGCGGTCGAACGTGAAGCGGGTGAAGCCGCCGGCGCCGAGCAGCGCGTCGAAGCCGGTCTGCGCGCCGGTCACAACGACGTCGTACAGCTCGTAGATGCCGCTGCGTCCGGCCTGCTGTTCGTCGACCTGCAGCGCGACGGGGACGTTGTCGAAGCGGCAGCGGTCGATCACCACGCGGCCGGGCTGGTTCGGCGTCGCGCCGGTGACGCGCACGCCGAACGACGACTGGCCCTCGAAGCGCACGTTCTGCAGCGAGAGCCCCGCCTGGCCGGTGACGTCGGTCTGCGTGACGTCGAGACCGTAGGGCCCGCCGAGCAGCGCGATGTCCTGCAGGCTGCACGAGTTGGCCGGCACGCGCAGGCCGTGCGCGATGCCCGGACCGCTGAAGTCGAAGACCACCTGGTCGCCGAAGCCCTTGATCAACAGGCCGAACGGCGTGTCGAGGATCGGCGCGAGGTCCTGCTGGATCGTGATGACCGGCGTATTGGCCGCGTCGATGTCGATCCAGGTGACGTCCGAGGTCGCGCCGGTGCCCGGGATGAGGCTGAGCTGCGCCGCCTCGGCCGCCGACAGCTGCGCTGGCAGCAGCGTGCCGTTGTGCAGCAGGATCGCCTCGTTGAGCGACAGCAGGCCGTCGCCGAGCGTGCCGTGCGAGTTCGCGTCGTTGACGAAGGCGATCGCGTGGAACGTCGCCGGACCGCCGGTCGCCGGCGCGCCGCCGCCGGCCGCGGCGCGGGCCCCGGCGGCGCACAGCATGCTGGCGAGGGCGGCGGTCATGCGCGGATCACGGGGCCGAACGGCAGCTGCGGAAGCGCAGGCCAGCGCTCGCCGACAGCAGGCCGCCGGGCGAGCCGCCGTCGAGGCCGAAGGCCTGCGCGTAGACGAACACGTTGTCGAGCGCCGTCGAGCTCGGCACCACGAACGGCCACGAGGCCGCGCCGCCGGCCGTCGTCGGCGACAGCGGCAGCGACGCGCCGACCGGCTCGACGAGCACCTGCACGCCGAGCGCCGGCACGTTCGCGTCCTGCAGGTTGAGGGCCAGGATGCCGAAGCTGTTGCCGAGCAGGTTGGCGCCCTGCAGCTGGATCGTCGTGCCGAGCACCGCCGGCGCCGAGGCCGCGAGCGTCGGGACGAGGCCGCCGGTGCCCGGCGTGCCGACGCCGTAGCTGGTCGCCGGCGCCGCGTCGTGCAGCGTGACCAGCGCGACGTCGTCGATCTGCCAGCCGCCGGCGGCGTTGCTGCCGTCGGTGACGAGCTCGAAGCGGATCACCGCGTTGGTCGCGGCGTTGAGGATCGACGAGACGTCGTAGTCCATCCACTGCCACTCGGTGTCGTACAGCGCGCCCGACGACGTCCACACCGGCGTGCCGTTGACGAGCACGCGCGCGACGTCGGCGTTGACGACCGACAGGAAGCGGCGGAACTGCAGGCGCAGGCCCTGGCGGCCGCTGGTCGGGATCGACGGCGACTGCAGGAAGCTGTTCTGGTTGTTGGCGTACGCGCCGTTGAAGCCGGTGCCGCCAAGGTCGTTGCCGCGGACGGTGTTGCCCGACGTCGGGACCAGCGGGTCCTGCCAGCCGAACGCCGCCGAGAAGCCGGCGCGGCCGCGCGGCTGGCCCAGCTGCCAGTCGCTCGCAGTGCCGCCGGTGGTCCAGCCGACCGAGGCCTCGAAGTCGTCGCTCCAGCGGACGACGCGCTGGCCGACCAGGAAGCGGTTCTCGCCGATGCGCGGGCTGCGGCGCGCGGCCTTCGTGTCGACCGCGTCGATGTGGTACTCGACCTGCGTCACGGCGTTCTGCGCCGGGATCTGGCCCGAGAACTGGCCGGGGACCAGCGTCGGCTGCATGACGACCGACTGCTCGGCGCCGCCGTTGAGCTTGTAGCGCAGCGTCGCCGACTGGATCGCGTTGCTGCTCGTCAGGTTGGCGGTCACCGTGTACGGCGCGCCCTCCTGCGTGGTGTCGGCGAGCGGGGTGTGCGCGATGGCGAGGTCGGTGAAGCTCGGCTTCAGCACGTACAGGCCGGTGGCGCGGTCGCTGATGTAGACGTTGCCGGACGGCAGGTACGGGAAGCAGCCCCACGCGCCGTTGTAGCCGCCGGACGCGCCCGGCCAGGTGTCGTACGAGGCGACGACGACGGGCTTCGTCGGGTCGCTGAAGTCGACGGCCTGGTAACCCTCGGTGTACCAGGCGACGTGCGCGATGTTGCCGATGATGTACGCGTTGTGCGGGACCGTGCGCGGGTCCATCGTCATCTGGCTGATCGGCACCGGCGCGGCCTTGTTGGTCGTGTCGTAGAAGCGGATCAGCGAGCCGTCGCGCTCGTCGGTGGTGACCGTGATGTTGCTGTTCGCGGTCGGCCACGCGTTGTGGCAGAACGCGGACGGCGTCAGCGAGTCGCTGAGCGTCGTCGGCGGCCACGTGTTGACGTTCCACAGGCGCAGCAGCCCCGTGTAGATCATCGCGCCGTAGCCGATGCCGTTCTCGATCGTCAGGTCGTGGAAGTAGTTGCTGGTGCCGCCGGGCGCGGCGAAGCCGATGAACGGCGGATTGGCCGGATTGGCGGCGGCGTCGTAGACCGCGACGCCGTTGTTGGTGCCGACGACGTAGATGCGGCCCGTGCCCATGTCGACGCCGAGGTTGTGGGCGTTGCCATGGTTGGCGGCGCCGACGATGCCGAGACTGGTCGGCGCGTCGGGGTTGGTGAGGTCGAGCACGAGGAAGCCCGCGGCCGCCTCGGTCGTGACGTACGCATACGTGCCGTACGTGCGCACTTCACGCCACGTCGACGACGCCCACGGGAAGTAGCCGCGCTCGACCGGCGCGCTGCCGTTGGTGCAGTCGATGACGGCGACGCCGGTCGTCGTGCCGAGCAGGGCGTACTCCTTGCCGTTGGGGGCGACGTAACCCCACATGCCGCTGTACGGCGCGTGCTGGTCCAGGTTGGACAGCAGTTGGCATTGATAGCCTTGGGCCGATGCGGCTGCCGTGGCGACGGCAAAGGCGAGCGTGCGAGCGATGCAGGTCATGGTGGTGCGAGCGCGCTGGGGCGGCGGGTGGGAGCGAGAACGAGGGAAGATCGCGCGCGAAAGCGTAGATGAAGCCTCCTTCCTGGCAACCCGCAACGGCGCATGCGACCAGGGCAATGTCCCACGGTGGGACGGGTTGCGCCGCTCGCCACGGCCGACGGTAGACTCCTGCGCGCCACCCCGCCCGCACCACCATGCTCGCGCTCCTGCTTCCGCTGCTGCTCGCACAGGGCCCCGGCCCTGGCCTCACCGCCACGGTCAACGATGCCCAGTCCCACGGCGTCGTCGGCGACAACCTGCTGTCGCTCGACGAAGCCATCCGCGTCGCCAACGGCGCGCTGATGCCCGCCATGCTCTCGCCCGCCGAACAGGCGCGCATCACCGGCTCCGGCGCGATGGTCGGCACGATCGTCGTCGACCAGATGGTCACGCCGATGATCATGCTGCAGGCGCCGCTCAGCGACCTGACCGGCATGGGCATGGGCCATCACGTCGAGATCATGGGCATGCACATGCCGATGCCGGGCATGTCGATGCTGCCGGTGATCCTGGGCGGCGCGCAGCCGCGCGTGTTCACGCTGCGCACGCACGACTGCGCCATCCACGGCCTGCGCATCGTCGGCGGCCAGGTCGCCATCGACGCCAAGATGGCCATGGCGACCGCCATGGGCATGCCGATGGCGGAGATCATGGACTGCGAGCTCGTCGGCCAGACCGTCGCCGGCGTCAAGGCGCACGGCGTCGGCATGGACGAGTCGATGCTGATGCTGGAGCACGTCAGCTTCTCGAACATGCCGCTCGGCATCCTGATCGACGACCAGGTGCAGGGCGGCGAGACGATGGTCGAGGCCGAACACTGCATGATGGACGGCGTCCAGCTCGGCTGCCGCGTGCTCGAGGGCGGCATCGGCGCCCGCATGTCGATGCTGTACTGGTTCCGCAGCACGTTCATGAACGGCGCGACCTTCACCGAGAAGCGCCGCGCGCCGACCAGCACGCAGCAGTTCATGTACCGCATCGTGCACTCCGACCTCGTGTGCACGGGCAACGTGATGGACGTCGAAGGCGGCCCCAACGGCCTGACGATGGTGCACCACCACCACGGCGACTTCGTCGCCGGCGCCGGCCAGAAGGCGTTCTGGGTTTGGCCGCGCACGGCCGAGTTCGACATCCACGGCAGCGAGATGACCTTCGTCGGCGACGTCGCCGTGACCGCCAACCTCGCGTCGATGCGCGTGTGGCAGCAGAACAACGTCTTCCGCAACGGCACGGTCACCTACGACGTCGACGGCGCGCTGCCCAACCTCTACTGGAACCGCTTCGAGAACTGCGCGCTGGTCGTGCCGGCGGCGGCCCGCTCGCCGGTCGCGCTGCGCCAGTGCGAGCTGACCAGCACGACGGTCAACGGTTCGTCGTTCCTGGCGCCGGTGACCATGCAGGGCTGCTTCCGCAGCGGCGGCTCGATGACCGGCTTCGCCAGCGAGAGCAACCCCGCGCCCGGCCGCTTCCTCGGCGTCGGCACGGTGTCGCCGGCCGAGCCGCTGCTCGGCGCCAACCTGACGTTCCAGACCGATCTGCCGGCCGGCGTCATGGCGATGTGGGACATCGCGTTCTGCTTCGCGCGGCCGACGACGACGATGGAGCCGGTGCGCTACTACGGCGACCCCAACAACGTCGCCATCCTGCCGGTGCTCGCCACCGGCCAGACGACGACGGTCGTCGCCATCCCCACCACCGCGGCGCTCGTCGGCATGGAGTTCTACGGCCAGTCGGTGGCGTTCCCGCAGTCGGGCCAGACGTGGATGCCGCCGTACCACCTGCCGCGCGGCCAGCGCATCACGCCGCGCCTGTGAGCGCGGCGCCGCCCGCGCGTCAGCGCTCCCGGTAGGAGCGCAGCCGGTAGAGCTTGCGGCCGGCGACATGTCGCACGGCGTCGCTGTTGGCCTCGAGCCAGAGCTTGGCCGCGCCCGGCGTGTCGTCCGGCGTCTGGTCGACGACGACGCGCGCGCCGCGATCGCGCAGCGGCTCGATGGCGTCGGGCGTGAAGCCGTCGGCCGGCAGCGCGAACGCATGCCGGCGCGCGTGGTAGACGACGATCGGGTCCTCGAAGTTCGTCCGCCGCCGCCAATACGCGTCGAAGCCCTCGCGGTAGCTGCGCACGACGATGCGCTCGCCGTCCGGCGTCCATTCGCGGATCGCGGCGCCGAGCCCGGCGAGGTCGGGCGCGAGGCACGCCTGCCGCTGCGCGCGTTCGTCGACGAGCTGCGCGAGCGCGGTGACGGCGAGCGCGAAGGCCAGCGCGACGCGAAGCGCGCGACCGGCGACCATCGGCCACGCGCGGCCGACCAGCCACGCGCCGGCGACCGCCGCGAACACGTGGTAGTGCGGGCCGATGCCCCAGTGCACGCTGTAGCGCAGCGTGCCGACGAGGCCGCAGCCGGCGGTGAGCAGCAGCGCGAGGTCGGCGCGATCGAGCCGCCGCCGCACGGCGAGCACGGCCAGCGCCAGCGCGCCGCTCCACGCCAGCCCGTAGCGCAGCGTCGTCAGCGACAGCGACAGCCAGTGGTCCGGGTTGCGCAGGCTGCGCAGCGTCGGGAACTTCGTCTCGCCGCCCGAGGCGACGCCGAAGGTCAGCCCGGTCTCGCCGTGCAGCGCGACGCCGTGCGCGAGCCAGCCGGCGACGACGGCGAGCACGAGCCCCCACGACAGCCACAGGCGCAGCTCGCGCAGCCGCCGCGGCGCCAGCAGCGCCGCCCACAGGAATTGCAGCATGCCGACCTGCAGCGCCGTCGGCTTGGTGAGGCACGCGATCGCCGTGCACAGCGTCGCCGCGGCCAGCGCGCCGCCGCCGCCCGCGCGCAGGTGACGCGTGAAGGCGAGCAGGCCGAGCAACGCCCACGCCGTGCTGAACGCATCGGGCATGACGCGCGCGCCGAGCAGGAAGGCGTGGCCGCCGGCCAGGAAGGCGCACGCGCCGGCGAGCGCGCCGACGGGGCCGGCGCGCGCTTCGAGCAGGCGGTGCAGCGCCCATGCGGCGACCAGCGTCGAAGCCAGCGACAGCAGCCGACCGGGAACCTCCGACTCGCCGAAGACGCGCAGCGCCAGCGCGATCGCCGCCTGATACAGCGGGAACTCGCACTCGACGGCGCCGTCGGTGTCGCCGCGCCAGTCGACGCGCGGCCGCAGCAGGTCGAAGTCCTCGAACGCGAGGTTGCGCGCGATCGCCTGCGTGTCGCACTCGCGCCAGCCGCCGCCGATGCCCATCGGCACGCCGAGCAGCACGAGCAGCGCCCACGCGCCCAGGATCGCGAGCAACGCGCGGCGGCCGCGCGCGATGGCAAGTTCGTCCGTCGCCGGCGCGTCGGCCCACAGGCTGGTCGGCGCTCCTTCCCTGGCGACGGTCGGCGTGGTCACGCGCCGCACGGTAGC
>JBEITC010000133.1:0-8761 GCA_040375075.1 Planctomycetota bacterium
ACCAGGGGCTTCGGCGGCGGCCGACTGCGGCCGCCGGGCGGCGGAACTGCCCGCGCGCGGTCTGGTTACCGAGCGCGCCGCCGACGGCGGGCCGAGCGGGGGCGGGCGGTCGCCGCGTCGCCGCAAGGTCGGTCACGGCGAGGCACTGAGTTTGCATGCACCGACCGCTCCCACGCGGCCGCGAGGGGGGCCGCCGTCAGCAGAAGTTCGTTGCATGGAAAGCACGTCGGCGTAGCCTGCCACGACTCTCCTGACGCGATTCGTCCCCGCGCCAAAGACCCTCGCCCCGCCACGGGCGGCTCAGTACCCCATGAACGCACCTTCCTCGCAACGGTCCAGCCTGTTCGCTCTCGCAGGCGTGACCGCCCCCTGGTCGATCCTCGCGGTGGCCAGCTTCGCGCTCACCAGTTGTGCTGGCGGCTCCAAGGGGGATCCGGACAACCGCGGCGACTTCAAGGTCGTCAGCATCAGCACTGGCACCGGCAGCGTCTACCCGTACCGCATCCGCGTCGCCGACTCGTTCGGCAACCCGACCTCGACGGTCATCAACATCGAGAGCGATGCGACGATGAAGGCGAACGTCACCGGCAACAACGGCGTGCTGCCGGTTGCCACGCTGCCGACGACGGCCGTGCTGCCGGACGGCAACCCGGGCAATCACTTCCTGAACTTCACGTTCAGCCACAAGCTGCGCGTCGACTCGATCCTCAGCCCGCTGCTCGCCGACCAGGGCAACTCGGGCTTGACGGGCTCGCTGTCGATCCTCGCCTACGACCCGGCGACGGAGACGTCGACGACGGTGCGCGGCCGCGGCTTCGTCAACGGCTTCACGTACTACAACGAAGGTGGCTCGCTGGTGCTGGTGAAGGCCGTCGAGGCCGATGGCACCAACGTCCGCGTCCTCGATGCGCGCGCAGCCGGCTTCCCGAGCTTCCCGGGCGCGGCGGACCTCGTCACCACGAAGTCGTTCGTGTTCATCGCGGACGACGACAGCGACCTGGCGCAGCTCGACCTCTTCCCGGCCGACCGGTTGCTGCGCATCGTCGTCACCAACGCGGTTCGCGACAGCGAGAACGACATCCTCGAGCAGGAGATCGGCGTCGCCACGACGGTCGGTCCGGACACGCTGGCGCCGCAGGTGCTCGGCTACACGTCCGTGCCGCAGATCTCGCCCGGCAACGGCCAGACCGGCATCGACCCGCAGGCCTCGATCCTGGTGCGCTTCAACAAGCCGGTGCAGCCGGGCCAGGTCGGCACCTTCCTCGACCCGCAGCAGCTGACCCCGCCGCTCGGCGGCGTGTCGCTCAACGTCACGTCGAACGCCGTCTCCTTCCCGGTCAACTACTACGCCGACCCGGTCAGCTACGGCGACCTGATGAACTTCATCATCCGGCCGGCGTACAGCCTGCCGGGCCAGGCGCTGGTCGACGTCACCGTGCAGACGACGACGATCACGAGCCTGCCTGGCGTGACGATCGGCCAGGCCGTGACGACGCAGTACACCACGGGTGACGGCCCGGGCATCGTCAATGCGCCGGTCGCCCCCGAGGCGATCTACGTCGGCATCGGCGGCGCCGAGCCGGGCGTCTCGGTCATCGACCTCAACGGCTTCGGCCAGGGCACCGGCGACCAGACCAACACGCGCTGGCCGCTCAACCCGAACATCGGCGTCACGGGCGTCGTCCCGACGATGGCGCCCGGCACGTCGAACCTCGACGCCGGCGGCGCTGGCGTGCTGACGCTCACGCAAGACACGACCGGCAACACGCGCCTCGTGCGCGACCCGATCGTCGGCGACGTCACCGACATCCACGTCGGCGCGCCGCTCGACCTCGTCTACAACAACGAGAACATCAACCGCAACGCCAGCCGCAGCAACCAGATCAACCAGCTGCTCGGCTTGGCGCAGGCGGGCAACACGATCACGCAGCCGCCGATCCCGAATCCGCCGCGCCTCGTGTTCCCGCCGCCGAACCCGAACCGCGCGATCTTCGGCGAGGAGCCGGCGGTCAAGTCGTCGTTCGGTCCTCCCGGCGCGCTCGTCACCGCCGGTCCGCCGGCGTGCCTCGCGGTCGGTCTGAACCAGCTCGTCGTCGGCAACCCGTTCAGCTCCAGCCAGAACGAGATCGGCGTCTACGGCACCAACTTCATGGGCGTGTTCGTCGGCCCGCAGCCGCCGCCCGCCTCGCCGCCGCCGCCGCCGCCGTTCTGCCCGTTCACGTCGCGCCAGCAGGTCGGCCACTTCCTCTACGTGCTCGACCGCGACAACCGCCAGGTCGTCGTGCTGAACAGCAACCGGTTCACGGTCATCGACACGATCCAGCTGTCCGACCCGGTCAGCATGGCGATGTCGCCGAACCTGACCCGCCTCGCGGTCACGAACTTCTCGAGCTCGTCGGTCAGCTTCATCGACATCAACCCGCTGAGCCAGACGTTCCACCAGATCGTCAGCGAGACGCGCGTCGACAGCGGCCCGACGGCCATCGCGTGGCAGCCGGACGGCGAGGACGTCCTGTGCGTCTCGACCGAGGCCAACTTCCTGACGATCATCAGCGCGCTGGACTTCTCGGTCCGCCGCACGGTCGGCGGCTTCTTGAACGCGCCGATCGAGATCATCGCCACGCCGCGCTACTCGGCGACCGGCAACACGTCGAACGTCTACTACGCGTACATCCTGAACGGCAACGGCAGCATCGCCATCTACGAGTCGGGCCCTGACGGCGTCAACGGCATCGGCTTCAACGACATCATCGGCGCCGTGACGAACGTCAGCTTCCCGCGCGCGCGCTCGATGATCTACGACATCAGCTCGAACACGGGTGGCGTGCTCATCGGTCACACGGACGACGCCGGCCTGGGGCAGGTCTCCCGCCTCAACCTGACGTCGACGCCCAACGGCCCGTTGCAGCTGAACCCGAGCGCTGGCGGCTTCATCCTGCCGCCGACGTACCGTCAGAAGGAGTGGACCGTCACCCAGCGCATCGGCGGCGTCTCGCCGAGCAACCCGGGCCAGGCGCCGCTCAGCGGCAACTCGGTCATCGACCTGTGCAGCGACGAGTTGGTGAACTTCGGCGGTCTGCTCGGCCAGGGCAGCACCTTCGCGCCGTCGTACACCGCGACGCCGTGGCAGCACTCGGGCAAGCACGTGCTGAAGGTCGGGCCGTTCCCGGCCTACAACCCGCGCCTGCTGTTCGTCGCCATGTCGGACACCGGCAAGGTCGACGTCATCGAGCTGCAGACGGCGACCAAGATCGCCACGATCTCGGTGCCGGGCGTGCGCGTCGTCTCCAACTACTGGCGCCAGTGACGCCCAGCCGGGCGCGCGCCTGATCGGCGCGACGAAGCGGGGGTGGTGGCCATCGGCCGCCGCCCCCGCGCTGTTTCCGGGCAGCTTCCAGCGGCCTGTCGTTGTCGTTGGCGCGGGCGCGTCGCAGAATCGCCGCATGCCTGAGGGCGCCGTGATCCAGCGCATGTTCGCCGAGGTGGCGCCCGGCTACGACCGTGCCAACCGCGCGCTTTCGTTCGGCATCGACGTGCTGTGGCGGCGCCGCACCGTGCGCACGGTCGACGTGAAGCCCGGCGAAGCCGGCCTCGACGTCTGCGCCGGCACCGGCGACCTCTCGTTCGCGTTGCAGCGGGCGGGCGCCAAGGTGCTGGGCGCTGACTTCTGCGCGCCGATGCTCGTGCGCGCCTGCGCCAAGGCGGGCGCCGACCTCGCGGCGCCGCGCTTCCTGGCCGCCGACGCGCTGGCGCTGCCGTTTCCGACGGCGTCGTTCGACTTCGCCACCGTCGCCTTCGGCATCCGCAACGTCAGCGACCCGCGCGCGGCGCTGGCCGAGATGGCGCGCGTCGTGCGGCCCGGCGGCCGCGTTGTCGTGCTCGAGTTCACCAAGCCGCGCCTGCCGCTGCTCGGGGCGCTCTACCGCTTCTACTTCGGCAAGGTGCTGCCGCGCCTTGGCGCGTGGATCTCCGGCGCCCGCAACGACGCGTACCAGTACCTGCACGACTCGGTGATGGCGTTCCCGGAGCGCCAGGACTTCCTCGCGCTCATGACGGCGGCCGGCCTGCAGCGGCCGCGCATGCGCTTGCTGACCGGCGGCATCGCCGCGATCTACCGTGGCGAAGTCGTCGGCTGAGGCCAAGACGGCGAAGTCGACCGGGCCCGCGCGGTCCGCGACGCCCGCGGAGACGCCGCCGCCGGGCGGCTACTTCCGCTGGTCGCGCGACGCCGCCGTCGGCCTGTTCGCGATCCTGCCGCTGTGGCTGGTCTACGAGGCCGCGCGCCTGCGCCTCTCGCCCGACGAGCGCAACGGCGCCGAAGTGCTCCTGCTGCAGCAGGTGCACCGGCTCGGGCCGTACGGCCACCTCGGCGTGACCGTCGCCTTCTGCCTGCTGATCGCCATCGCCGCCCGCTCGCTCGTCCGCCGGCGCGTGCCGTGGATGCGCGTGTCGGCGGTCATCGCGCTCGAGGGCTGCGTGTACGCGCTGCTGCTCGGCCCGCTGGCGCGCGAGATGGCGGCGTCGGCGACGCGCGTGCTCGCAGCGGCCGATCCATCGACCCTCGCCGTCAACCTCGTCGGCTCGCTCGGCGCCGGCATCTTCGAGGAACTCGTGTTCCGCCTCGGACTGATGTCGCTGCTGGCGTGGCTCGGCATGCAGGCGCTGCGCGCGTGGTCGCTGCCGCCGTGGATCGCCGGCGTCGGCGCCGTCGTCGCCAGCGCCGTGGTGTTCTCGTGGTTCCACCACGCCTGCGGCCAGCCGTACGACCGCAACGTGTTCCTGTTCCGGGCCATGGCCGGCATCCTGCTCGGCGCGCTGATGTGGTTCCGCGGCATCGGCGTGTGCGTCTACACGCACACCACCTACGACCTCTGGTACTACCTCACGACCCATGGCGACTGAACCTGCTGCCCGTCCCGACGCCCCGCAGCGCCTCGCCGTGATGTGGTCCGGCGGCAGCGGCATCGCCTACGGCCTGCGTCTCGTCGAGGTCCTGCTGCAGTCCGGCCGCGAAGTGCATCTGTCGGCGACCGGCGGGGCGCTGCGCGTGCTGCGCCACGAGGCCGGCCTGCCGGTCGATCCGCAGCGGCCCGACCTCGCCGCGCTGTTCCCGGCGGAACTGCGCGCCAGACTGCGCGTGCACGCGCTCGAGGCCGTCGAGGCGGCGCCTTCGTCGGGCAGCGCTGGCATCGGCGCCGTCGTCGTCTGTCCGTGCAGCATGGGCACGCTGGCGCGCATCGCGCACGGCTTCTCCAGCAACCTCGTCGAGCGCGCCGCCGACGTCGCGATCAAGGAAGGCCGGCGCCTCGTGGTGGTGCCGCGCGAGACGCCGCTGTCGCCGATCCACCTGCAGAACATGCTCGACCTCGCGCGCCTGGGCGTCGTCGTGCTGCCGGCGATGCCGGGCTTCTACCACCGGCCCCAGACCGTCGCCGACGTCGTCGACTTCGTCGTCGGCAAGATCCTCGATCGGCTCGGCATCGAGCATCCGATCGTGCGCCGGTGGCAGACGCCGAAGCCGACGCCGAAGACGCCGTACGACGAGGACGAGGAGCGATGACGAGCGCGCGCGACCTCGCCGGGCTCGTCAAGCTGTCGCACTCGGTCTTCGCGCTGCCGTTCGCGCTGTTGTCGCTGCTGGCCGCCACCGCCGGCCGGCCGTCGCTCCGCTTGCTCGCGCTGGTGGTCGGCGCGGTGGTCGCCGCGCGCACCGCTGCGATGGCCTACAACCGCTTCGCCGATCGCGCCATCGACGCCGCGAACCCGCGCACCGCCGGCCGCGAGATCCCGCGCGGCGCGGTGTCGCCGGTCACGGCGCTCGCGCTGGTCGCCGTCGCCGGCGCGGCCTTCCTCGTCTGCTGCGCGCTGTTGTCGCCGGTCTGCGCGTGGCTCGGCGGCCCGACGCTGCTGTGGCTGCTCGCGTACAGCCACGTGAAGCGCTTCTCGGCCTTGTGCCACCTGTGGCTCGGCGTCGCGCTGGGCATCGCGCCGGTCGCCGCCTGGGTCGCCGCCGACGGCGCGTTCGGGCCACGGTTGTGGGCGCCGACGACGCTTGGGCTCGCGGTCGCCGTCTGGGTCGCCGGCTTCGACGTGCTGTACGCCTGCCAGGACGAGGAGTTCGACCGCGCGCACGGCCTGCGCTCGCTGCCGGCGCGGTTGGGCGCGCGCGGGGCGATGCACGTGGCCCGCGGCCTGCACGCCGCCGCCTTCGCCGGCTTCGTGGCCTTCGGCCGCATGGTCCCGCTCGGTCCAGGCTGGCTGCTCGGCCTCGCCGCCGCCGCCGGCCTGCTGGTCTGGCAGCACCGGCTGCTGCGGCCGGGCGACCTGCGCCGGATCGACATGGCCTTCTTCACGGCCAACGGCATCATCGCCATCCTGCTGTTCGCCGCGGGCTGCCTCGACCTCTACGCCCTGGCCCCGCTGCAGCGTTCCTGACCATGGCGGCCCCGAACCCAGAAGACGAACTGACGCGCCTCGGCAAGCTCGTGCAGAAGGGCTTGCCGCCGCTGCTGGTCGTCACCGGCGTCAACGATCCGTTCCGCGCCGAGGCCGTCGACCGCGCCGTCACGGCCGTGCCGAAGGACGCCGAACTGCGGCTCGTCGACGCCGGTGAGGAGCGCGGCGGCGGCGGCGGCGGCGGGGACGACGAGGACGGCGGCGACGACGACGGGGACGGCGGCGGCGATGCGGCGGCGGCCGATGCGGCAGCGGCGTCGTGTCCTGAACTGCAGGACCTGCGCGGTGGCGGCCTGTTCGCGCGCACCGCGTTCGTCGTCGTGCGCCGCGCGTCGGGCTGGTGGCAGCGCCACGGCGGCGCCGTCGCGGCGGCGCTGCCGCGCTTTGGCAAGGGCTGCGGCCTCGTCGTCGAGGCGCCGAAGCTCGACAAGCGCAAGAAGGCCGTGCAGCAGCTGCTCAAGCAGCTCGCCGACGCCGGCGCGCTGTTCGAGTTCCGCGAACTGTACGACCTGCCGTTCGACCGCACGCGCAGCCCGTTCGAGGGCGAGCTGTGCAAGTGGGTCGTCGGCCGCGCGCAGAAGCTCGGCGTGCCGTTGCAGCCCGACGCAGCCTGGCTGCTGGTCATGCAGGTCGGCAAGTCGACGCCGGAGCTGCTCGCCGAGCTGCAGCGGCTGCGCGACCAGATCGGCGCCGATCCCAAGCGCAAGCCGCTCGCGCCTGCCGACCTGCGCGGCAAGCTGACCTGCAGCTTCGGCTCGACGCCGTTCGAGCTCGCCGAGGCCGTGCTCGGCGACGACCGCCGCGCCGCGTGGCGCTCGGTGCGCGCGATGTTCGAGCGCGGCGTGCGCAGCAAGGACGGCAAGGCGATGGACCCCGCCGGCGTGCTGCCGTTCGCGACCAGCTGGCTGTTCGGCCAGTTCGCGCAGGCGCTCGAGGGCCGGCAGTTGCTCGACACCGGCGTGTCCGAGCGCGACCTGCCGCAGAAGTGCGGCGTGTTCCAGTTCGCCGATCGCTTCGTCGCCAACGTCCGCCGCCACGGCCAGCCGCGCCTGCGTCGCGGCCTGCAGGCGCTGCACGCCTGCCAGCGGCAGTCGCGCCTGACCGGCGAGGATCCCGACGCGCTGATGGAGCGCTTCCTGTCGCAGTGGTTCGACGGCGCGCCGATCCCGAGCGCGGAGGACCTGGGCCTGTGATCCGCAAGCTGCCCCCCGAGGTCGTCAACCAGATCGCCGCCGGCGAGGTCGTCGAGCGGCCGTCGTCGGTCGTCAAGGAACTGGTCGAGAACGCGCTCGACGCCGGCGCGCGGCGCGTCCGCGTCGAGTTGCGCGCCGGCGGCGCGGAGTCGATCGTCGTGATCGACGACGGCGACGGCTTCCTGCCCGAGGACCTGCCGCTCGCGTTCGCCAGCCATGCGACCAGCAAGCTCGCGGACGTCGCCGACCTCGACCACATCGGCAGCCTCGGCTTCCGCGGCGAGGCGCTGGCGTCGATCGGCGCGGTGGCGCGGTGCCGCATCCTCTCGCGCCGCCACGACGCGCAGGAAGGCTGGGAGGTGCGTTGCGAAGGCGGCGCCGAGACGCCGCCGCAGCCCTGCGGCGGTCCGGCGGGCACGCGCATGGAGGTGCGCGACCTGTTCTTCAACGTGCCCGCGCGTCGCCGCTTCCTCAAGTCGGCGTCGGCGGAGCGTGCGCGCATCCAGGAGCTGATCGCCGAGCTGTCGCTGGCGCGGCTCGACGTCGACTTCACGCTGGTCGCCGACGACCGCGAGATCCTGCGCCTGCCGCGCGACGAGTCGCTGGCGCAGCGGTTCGCGCGCTGCTTCGGCGACGAGCTCGCCAAGGGCCTGCTGCCGGTGTCGCGCTCGTTCGACGGCATGAAGGTCGAAGGCCTCGTCGCGGAGCCGGACCTCGCGCGGCGCGACGGCAAGCTCGAGCTGATGTTCGTCAACGGGCGTCTCGCGCGCGAGAGCAGCTCGCTGCACGCGGTGCGCCAGGCGTTCCGCGAGTACCTGATGGGCGGGCGCTTCCCGGTCTACGCGCTGCAGGTCGCGCTGCCGCCGGACCAGGTCGACGTGAACATCCACCCGCGCAAGGCGGAGGTGCGCTTCGTCGAGGCGCGCATGGTCGCCGGCCGCCTGCACGAGACGGTCCGCGCGGCGCTGCAGGGCCGGCTCGGCCTGCCGATGGCCGCCGGTGGCGTCGTCGTCGCGCCGGACATGCCGCGCGCGCGCAGCGGCTTCCCGCAGCTGCCGCCGACGTTGTTCGGCGACCCCGCGCTGCCGCCGCCGCCGCCGGCTTCGTCGACC
>JBEITC010000363.1:0-4252 GCA_040375075.1 Planctomycetota bacterium
CGGCGGCGAACGCCAGCGCGCCGAGCGCAGCGCGCAGCGACGCGGCGAGCGCGGTCACTTGCCGTCCTCCGGCGCCGACTCGTTGCCGAGCTTCGCCGCGAGCCGCCGCATCAGGTCCTGCACGCGCGCCTGCTTGCCGGCGAGCGTCTCCGCCTCCGTGCGCGCCGCCGTGCGCTCGGCCTCGGGCCGCGCGTCGAAGGACTTGGTCGACGTGTTCACGCGCTCTTGCAGGAAGCGCAGCATCTTCAGCTCCGCGGACACCGGGACGAGAGGTGGCTGACCGCCACCGCCGTTGCCCGTTCAATGCCCGCATTCCTTGCGTTCGATGGTCTTGCGCAAGGCGTTGATCAGCAGGTCGAGCAGGTCCTCGACGTCGCGCTGGGCCTGCTGCACGTCGGGCCCGCTCTGGCTCGCCGCGAGGCGCTTGGCCACCGCGGCGAGGTCGTCGCGCAACTGCTCGACCAGCGGCGGGAACACCGCGGTCGTGCCGTCCTCGCCGAGCAGCTTGAGCGCGTCGCCGGCCTCGGCAGCCAGCTCGTCCTCGCCCTTGGCGAGGCCCTGCAGCTGCTCGACCAGCGACGCCGGCAGCTGGCCGTCGGCGGTCAGCACGTTCTTGCGCGCGCCATCGAGCGCGACCGTGCGCGCCGACAGCTCCTTCTGGCGCTTCTGCATCGCCGTGAAGCGGTCCTCGAGCGCGCGCAGCACCTCGTCCTGCAGTTGTTGCCGCAGCTGCGCCAGCGCCTCGTCGAGCTCCTTCTTGGCGGCGTCGAGGTCGTCCTTGGCGTCCTGCTGCTTCTGCTTGGCGGGCTTCTGCTCCTTCAGCTGGCCGGCGGCGGCGCGCTGCTTGGGCACCGCCTGCTGCACGCGCTTCTGGCCGGGCTTGGCCTCGTCGCTCGGCTGCTCGCCCTCGGCCGGCTGCTCCATCTCCTGCGCCAGCTTGTCGGTCGCGGCCTGCGTCGCTTCCTGGCGCTTCTGCTGCTGGTCGAACGGCAGCTTGGCGAGCTCCCGCTTGGCCTCGTCGGCCATCTGGTCGAGCTCGCGCACGGCCTCCTGGAGCTTCGCGATCGCCTGATCCTGCTCGGGCAGCGACGGCTCGGGCTTCTGCTCGCCGAGCTGCTGCTGCGCCTGGCCCATCGCCTTCGCCGCCTTGCCGGCGTTGGCGCTCGGCTGCGGCGGGCTCGGTGCGGCCGGCTGCGCCTGTGCTGGCTCGGCGGGCTGCGCCGGCTTGGGCGCGAGCTCGGCCTGCTTCTGCTCCAGCGCCTCGAGCTCGCCCTGCAGACGCTCGGTCTGCTTCTGCAGCTGCGCTTCCTTGTCGGCCAGCGGCTTCGTCGCCTCGGCGGCGGCCTGCACGCCAAGTTGATTGGTCGCCGCGCGCAGTTCCTGCTGCTGCGCCAGCAGCGCCTGCGCCTGCTCGCGCTTCTGCGCCAGCTCGGCGAGCTGCCGCTGCAGCGCCTCGGTCCTCGCCGAGTCCTGCTTCTCCGCCTGCTGCTCCTTGGCGAGCTGGTCGACGCGCTCGCGGAAGCCGCTGAGCCGCTTGATCTGGTCGAGCAGCTTGCGGAGGTCGTCGTCGCGCGCCTGCAGCAGGTCGAGCAGCGTCGCGAGGTCCGCCTTCAGCGTGCCCATCGCGACCAGCGACTCGTCCCAACGCTCGCTCTGCAGCATCGCGTTGGCTTGGTCGAGCCGCTGCTGCAGCTTCTTCTCCTGCGCGTACTGCAGGCCGGCGCCGAGCAGCTTGCTCTCGTCGGGCTCGGTCTTCTGCAGCGTGACCATCAGCTTCTGCATGCGCGTGGTCAGGTCGCGGAACTTGCCGCGCGCGAGCTCCTGCTTCTGCGCCGGCGTGAGCGTCGGATCCTGCGCGCGCAGCGAAGCGCCCGGCAACGAGCCGAGGCACAGCGCAGCCAGCAGCAGGAGGAAGGTCTTGTGGATCATGCGGCCTCGCGGGTTCGGGCGGTTCGACGGCTACTTCGGGGGGTCCTTCTTGTCCGACGGCTTCTTCGGCTGGAAGAACTCGCTCTCGTTCTGGCGCACGCGGCCTTCGACGTCGCGAATGGCCTCGTTCTCCAGCTTAATCACTGTGCGCAGCTCCTCGAGCAGGGCGGCGAGGCTCTCGGCCTCTTCCATCTGCTTGAGGATGGCGGCGATGCGGCGCGCGATGGCGCGATAACCCTCTGCGGCGGCGGCGCGTACGGCCTCGTCGCCGGACTTGGCGTAGGCGTCGACCTGACGCGCGGTCGCCGGGAAGTCGTCCTTGGCCAGGGCCGCCAGCGGCGCTGGGATCAGGCCCTCGACCTGCCGGACCTGGTTCGACTCCCACAGCCGGTTGTTCTCGTACTCCCAGAGGATGCGCTGGTAGCTCTCGCCGACGAACGCGACGCGGCGGCCGAGCGCCTGCTGCTGCCGCGCCAGCGTCTTGCAGCGCGCCTCGACCTGCGCGCGGCGATCGCCGGCCTGCGCGAGCGCGACGGTCTCGGTGAGTTCGAGCAGCGCCTTCTGCTCTTCGTCGAGCAGGCGCTGCAGCTCGACCCGCTGCTCGACCTGCCGGCGGCGCAGCTCCTCGGTCAGCTTCTCGCGCGTCACCACGCGGAACGTCATCGTCTCGGCGAACGCCTCGTGCGGCTCGCCGGGACCGAAGTTGTCGGTCGCCGACAACCGCAGCGAGAACAGCATGCCGGGCCGGATCGGGTTGGTCGGCGACGACTCGTCGGGCACGGTGTTCCACTGCGCGAGGTCGACCTGCGCCTCGGTCTCGTGGCGCAGCGCGCTCTTCGGCAGCGGCGCGCGCAGCGTCAGGCCGGCCTCGGCGAACGGGACCTCGGGCGGCGCCGTCTGGCCCTTGTCGAGCGGCTGGTCGGCGACCGCGCGCCAGCTGGCGGCCACGCGGCGCAGGCCGAAGTCGTCGCGCAGCCGCAGCTCGCCCGGGATGCGCGCGTGCGCGGTGATCGCCGAACCGACGCCGCGCAGGCGGAACTCGATCGCCGGCGGCTTGTCGTCGCCGACGCGCAACGCCAGCTTCGGCGGCGCGCCGGCGCCGAGGCTGTCGGCGTCGACGACGTCGACGACGAGCGGGCCGGAAGCGACGGGGCGCACGTCCCCCGCGAACGAACGACCGTCGGCGCCGAGCGCGAGCGGCAGCTTCTGGTCCTGGCCGAGCAGGGCGAACGCCTCGCGCAACGGCTTCTGGCTGCGGCCGGTCAACGTCAGCACGGCTCCGCGCGGCACGCGCAGCTCGCCTTCGGTCGGCGGCGGCGTCCACGGCTCGCGCTCCATGTAGGCGGGGAAGTCGACGCGCACGGCGAGATCCTCGACGCGCGGCCGTTCGACGATGGTCGCAGCGACCGCGAGCGGCAGCGCGTCGCCGCCGGTGACCTGCAGCTGCACGTCGGCGAGCACCGACTCGAGCGTCCAGGTGAACTCGCGTTCGCCGGTGCGGCTCATCGTCTCGCTGCCGGCCTCGCCGCCGGCGAAGCGGTAGTCGACGACCAGCTGATCGGGCACGGGGCCGGTGACGGCGACGCGCACGGTCAGCGCGTCGGCTTGCGGCAGGCGCACGGTGGCAGCGCCGCCGTCGGCGAGCGCGAGCGTCGTGTAGCGCGGCCATTCGGTCGCGCCGAGCAACAGGCAGCGCGCAGCCCAGATCCGCAGCGAGGCGCCGTCGACGCCCGCCCAGCCGGCGAACGCCAGCACGGCCAGCGCGCCGAGCGCGCCAAAGCGCCGCACGCGCACGGCATCGAGCGCCTGCGCGAACGGGATGGCCGACAGCCGGCCCTGCACGTCGGCGACGACGGCGGCCTTCATCGCCGGCGAACCGTCGCCGCGCGGCGCTGCGGCCGCGCCGTCGGTCTCGCCGGCGCCGTGCAGTTCGCGCGCGAACTGCAGCGAGCTGACGAGCGACTGCCGGACCTCGGGCACGCCGCGTTCGACCGCGAGCGCGAGTTCGACGTCGCCGAGCGGCGCACGCAGCGGCCGCACGAGCCGGCGCAACAACTCGCGGCCGAGCACGAGTGCGAAGCTGCCGAGCAGCAGCGCGCGGTACGGCGCCTCGAGGCGCAGCAGGCGGTCGGTGACGAGGCTCGGCAGCGCGTACGCGACCAGCAGCGCCAGCGCGACGCCAGCGGCCTCGATCCAGGTGCCCAGGCGCGCAGCGCGGCGGACGCGCGCGAGTTCGGCCTGCGCGAGGCCCGTGGGTCGGAGCGTGGCGTTCACAGCAGGTTGCTCCGTTTGCGCAGGATCCACTCGAGCGCCAGCACGGCGA
>JBEITC010000054.1:0-13522 GCA_040375075.1 Planctomycetota bacterium
CGAAGTCGCCGCGATCGCGAGCTTCGCCGCGCTCGCCGGCCTCGCGGCATGGCGGCTCGCGACGCACGCCACCACCGCCGATGGGCCGCGCCTCGCCGCGGCCGCCGTCCTCGGCCTGCTGGCCGCCGACCTCGCCAGTGGCCTCGTGCATTGGGCCTGCGACACCTGGGGCGCGCTCGACACGCCGCTGCTCGGCAAGGCGTTCTTGCGGCCGTTCCGCGAGCACCACGTCGACGCGCAGGCGATCACGCGCCACGACTTCGTCGAGACCAACGGCAACAACTGCCTCGTCGCGCTGCCCGTGCTGGCGCTCGCGCTGCTGCCGGAGCTCGGGCCCGCGGCGCCGGTCGGCACGTTCGTCGCGGCGTGGTTGCTGAGCCTCGGTGTCGCCACGATGGCGACGAACCAGATCCACAAGTGGGCGCACCAGGACACGCCGCCGCCGCTCGTCGCCGCGCTGCAGCGCGCCCGCCTGCTGCTGCCGCCGGCGCGCCACGCCGCCCACCACCTGCCGCCCTACGCCGCCGACTACTGCATCACGCTCGGCTGGCTCAACGCGCCGCTGCGCGCCATCGGCTTCTTCGGCCGGCTCGAGCGCGCGATCACCACCCTGACCGGCGCCGTGCCCCGGCGCGACGAACGCGCCCGCTGATCGGCGCGCGCGCGCCGTTGCCTCGACCCGCTCGCGCTCCTAGCGTCCGCCGCCTGCCCCCATGCGCGTCGTCGTCGCCGAAAAGCCCTCCGTTGCCCGCGGCCTCGCCAAGGTCCTCGGCGCCAACCAACGCCACGACGGCTACCTCGAAGGCAACGGCTGGCAGGTGACGTGGGCGATCGGGCACCTCGTGCAGCTGAAGACGCCCGACGAGTACGACCCGGCCAACAAGCGCTGGTCGATGGAGCGGTTGCCGTTCGTGCCCGAGCGCTTCGAACTGCGCCCGACCGACGGCGACACGCGCAAGCAGCTCGACGTCGTCGTGCGCCTGTGCAAGTCGGCCGACGAGCTGGTGTGCGCGACGGACGCCGGGCGCGAGGGCGAGCTGATCTTCCGCTACATCCTCGACTGGGCCGGCTGCGCTGGACGCGGCCACAGCCGGCTGTGGCTCAGTTCGCTCACCGAGGAAGCGATCGAGCAGGCGTTCGCCGCGCGCAAGCCGGGCGGCGCGTACGACGCGCTGCACGACGCCGCGCGCAGCCGCAGCGAGGCCGACTGGATCGTCGGGCTCAACGCGACGCGCGCCTTCACCGTCCGCTACGGCGGCGGCGCGGTGCTGTGGAGCGTCGGCCGCGTGCAGACGCCGGTGCTGGCGCTGATCGCGCAGCGCGACGACGAGATCCGCGTGTTCGACGCGCGGCCGTTCTGGGAGCTGCGCACGCGCTACCGCAGCGCGCGCTTCCGCCACGCCGGCGAACGCTTCCGCGAGCAGGCGCCGGCGCAGGAGCTGCTGGCCAAGGTCGAAGGCCAGCCGTTGCGCGTCGACCGGCTCGAGCGCCGCACCGAGTCGCTGCCGCCGCCGCTGCTGCACGACCTGACGCAGCTGCAGCGCGACATGAACCTCCGGCACGGCCTCTCGGCGCAGCGCACGCTCGAGGTCGCGCAGGAGCTGTACGAGAAGAAGCTGCTGACCTACCCGCGCACCGACAGCCGGCACCTGCCGCTCGACATGGTCGACGACGTGCGCACGGCGTTGTCGCAGCTGCGCGCCTGGGACAAGGACAAGCTCGGCGTCCTGGCGCAGTGGATCCAGGGCGCGCCCGACGGCGAGCGCGGGCCGAAGGCGCGCAAGAAGCGCGTGTTCGACGACGACAAGGTCAGCGACCACCACGCCATCGTGCCGACCGGCCGCGTCGAGGCGCTGTCGGGCGAGGCGCAGCTGGTGTTCGACGCGGTGGCGACGCGCTTCGTGCAGGCCTTCCTCGGCGATCGCGTGCAGGACGTGACCACCGCGCACGCCAGCAGCAACGGCGTGCCGTTCCGCGCCCGCGGCGTCGTCGTCACCGATCCGGGCTGGAGCGCGCTCGAGCCCGAGGCGCCGAAGAAGAAGCGCGGCAAGAAGAAGGCCGGCGACGACGACGAGGACGACGGCGACGACGCGCAGGAGCTGCCGGCGCTGCGCGAGGGCGAGTCCGGGCCGCACCAGCCGGAGCTGCACGAAGGCGAGACCAAGCCGCCGCGGCCGTACACCGAGAACACGCTGCTGGCGGCAATGGAGACCGCCGGCAAGACGATGGACGACGACCAGCTGCGCGAGGCCATGCGCGCGCGCGGCCTCGGCACGCCCGCGACGCGCGCGTCGATCCTGGAGACGCTGATCAGCCGCCGCTACGTCGAGCGCGACAAGCGCGCGCTGCGCGTCACCGACCTCGGCCGCTACCTGATCGCGATCATCGCCGACCCGCTGCTCAAGTCGGCGGAACTGACCGGCGAGTGGGAGTGGAAGCTCGGCGAGGTCGAGCGCGGCCGGCTGAGCCGCGCGGCGTTCATGCAGGAGATCGGCGAGCGCATCCGCGCGCTGATCGGCAGCGGCCTGTCGCCGCGCAACGAGCACCAAGGGCTCGGCGGCTGCCCGCGCTGCAAGGCCGACGTCGTCGAGGGCCGCGAGGCCTACGGCTGCGCGCGCTGGCGCGACGGCTGCGCCTTCCGCCTGCCCAAGGTCTACCGCGGCGTCGCGCTCGCGCGCGAGCAGGTGCGCGAACTGCTGTTCCGCGGCGTCAGCCTGCGACCGGTGACGATCGACGGCGCGCCGCGCATCGTCTGCCGCACCGCGACCGGCGAGCTGATCGACCTCGCGCCGCCCAACCGCGAGGCGCAGCGATCGGGGCCGAAGGCCAAGGGCCGCGCGCCGCGCAAGCGCAAGGCGGCGGACGGCGGGTAGCGGCGGGAGCGACGCGCGCCAAACCGGTGGTCGGCGCGTCGTCGGCCTGCCGAGGGAACGGCCATCGGCCCGACGCGCCGCGACGCCATGCCGGCGCGGCCATTCGGAGCGCAGCGCCCCGACGAACCACCCTCGTCACCCGCGCTCGGCCGCCTCGAGCTGCGCCGCCGCCTGCTCCCACTGCGCCGTCAGCTGCGCCAGCACGCTGCCGACGGTCGCGAAGTCCTTCTGCACCTCGTCGGCGCGCGCGCCGTCGCTCCACAGCTTCGGGTCCTCGAGCTGCTGCTGCAGCGCGGACTTCGCCTGTTCGGCGAGTTCGATCTGCTGCTCGATCTTCTGCACCTGCTGCTGCAGCTTCTTCACCTGCTTCTGCTTGTCGCGGTCGATCGCGCCGCCGGCGCCGGCCGGCTTCGTCGCGGCGACCGGCGTCGCGGCTGCCGTCGGCGCCGTGCTCGCGGCCTTCGCCGGCTTCGGCTCCTTGGGCGCGACCTTGCCGCCGACGCCGCCGGCGGTGAGCGCCGCGCGCGCCGACTCGGCCTTGGTCTTCTGCAGGTAGAACGCATAGTCGCCGAGGTACGGCGTCAGCACGCCGTTGGCGACGTGCAGCACCTTGTTCGCCAGCGAACGGATGAAGTGCACGTCGTGGGAGATGAACACCAGCGTGCCCTCGAACTGCTTCAAGGCGTCGACGAGCGCGTCGATGCTGCCCATGTCGAGGTGCGTCGTCGGCTCGTCCATCAGCAGCAGGTTGGGCGGCGACAGCAGCAGCTTGACGAGCGCCAAGCGGCTCTTCTCGCCGCCGCTCAGCACGTCGACCTTCTTGAACACCGAGTCGCCCGAGAACAGGAACGACCCGAGCAGCGTGCGCACCTGCTGCTCGGTGACCTTCGCCTCGGTGTCGAGCGCTTCGGCCAGCACCGTGCGCTCGGGCTTCAGCATGTCGACGCGGTACTGCGAGTAGTAGCCGACCGAGACGTTGTGCCCGAGGCCGCGCTCGCCCTTCTGCGGCTGCAGCTTGTCGGCGAGCAGCTTGAGCAGCGTCGACTTGCCCGCACCGTTGGGCCCGACCAGCACGATGCGTTCGCCGCGCTCGACCTCGAGGTCGACGCCGCGGTAGACGGGCGTGTTGCCGTAGGCGAAGTGCACGCCGGCGAGCCAGATGACGCGCTGGCCGCTGCGGATCGGCTGCGGGAAGCGGAAGCCGACCTTCTTGTCGTCGGCGACCGGCGCCTCGATGCGGTCGATGCGCTCGATCTGCTTGAGCTTGCTCTGCGCCTGCGAGGCCTTGCTCGCCTTGGCCTTGAAGCGGTCGACGAACGCCTGCAGGTGCGCGATCTCCTTCTGCTGCGTCTTGAACGCCGCCAGCTGCTGCGCGTCGGCGGCGTCGCGCTGCGTCAGGTAGCGGTCGTAGTTGCCGGTGAAGCGCACGAGCTTGCGATTGCGGATCTCGACGATCCCCGTGACCAACTCGTTGAGGAACTCGCGGTCGTGCGAGATCACCAGGATCGCGCCGGGATAACCCTGCAGGTACTGCTGGAACCACAGCAGCGACTCGAGGTCGAGGTGGTTGGTCGGCTCGTCGAGCATCAGCAGGTCGGGCTCCTGCACCAGCAGCCGCGCGAGGTGCGCGCGCATCACCCAGCCGCCGGACAGTTCCTTCGCCGGCCGGTCGAAGTGCTCCGGCTTGAAGCCCAGGCCCGCGAGGATCTGCTTGGCCTTGGCCTCGACCATGTAGCCGTTCTGCTCGTGGAAGCGCTCGTGCACGTCGTCGTGCAGCTCCTCCGGGTGCGCGGCCTCGGTCGGGTGGCCCTGGTCCCACGCCTTGACCTTGCGCATCAGCGCGACGAAGTCCGGGCTGATGGCGCAGGCGATCTCCACCACCGACTCGTCGCCGACCGGCGCGCTCTCCTGCGGCAGGAAGCCGATCGTCGCGTCGCGATCGCGCACGATGCGGCCTTCGTCGGCCGGCTCCTCGCCGAGGATCAGCCCGAACAGCGTCGACTTGCCGGCGCCGTTCGGCCCGACGAGGCCGATGCGGTCGCCGGTGTTCACCTGCAGCGCGGCGTCGGCGAAGAGGACGCGATCGCCGTAGGACTTGGAGACGCCGTGCAGGGTCAACATGGGGGGCGAAGAGTATGCAAAGGGACGGCCCCAGCGGCCACGACGGCGGCGGCCTTCCGGCGCGCTGCCGTGCGCGGACGAGGCTCGCTGCTGCGAGCCTCGCGCGGCCGCGCCGGCGGCCGTTCCCACCCTGCGGACGCAGCGGCTGGACCGCGTGCCGGCGCGCTCAGTCGTCCGCCGCGGCCCCGCCGTGCCCGCGGATCGCCGCGAGGAAGCGCTCGCCGAACTTCGCCACCTTGTTGGCGCCCACCCCCCGCACCTGCGCCAACGCGTCGGCGGTGCGCGGCGCCGCCTGCGCCATGTCGGCGAGCGTGCTGTCGTGGAACACCACGTACGGCGGCACGCCGAGCTCGCGGGCGAGCTCGCGGCGCAGCGCCCGCAGCGCGTCGAACAGCGCCTGCTGCGAGCCCGACAGGTCGGAGGCCTCGACCGACCGGCGGCCGCGGCCGCTGTCGTCGCGCTTGCGCTTGCCGCGCGCGGCGAGCGCTTGCTTGGGCATGCGCAGCACGGCGTGCTGCTGGCCGCGCAGCACCGCCATCGCGTCGGCGCCGAGCGACAGCGTCGGGTACTCGCCGTCGCTGCGCACGAGCAGCCCGGCGTCGACGAGCTGGTCGACGTAGTTGCCGAGCAGGCCGGCCGGCATGCCCTTGCAGACGCCGAAGGTCGGCAGCTGGTCGTGGCCGCGCTGCAGCACGCGCTCGCCGCGGCTGCCGCGCAGCACGTCGATCACGTGGCTGCTGCCGAAGCGCTGGCCGGTGCGCACCACCGCCGACAGGATCTTCTGCGCCAGGATCTGGCTGTCGGGCACTTCTTCGAGCTCGTCGAGGCAGACGTCGCAGGCGCCGCAGTTGGGCTCGTCGTAGTCCTGCCCGAAGTACTCGCTGATCAGCTTGTGGCGGCAGCGCACGCCGCCGGCGAATCGCTGCATGTCGGCGAGCAGCGCCAGCTGCGCGCGCAGCGCGTCGGCGTCGCCCTCGCCCTCGGCGGCGCTGCGCTCCATCAGCGAGCGCCACTTCGCGGCGTCGCCCGCCGAGTACAGCAGCAAGCACTCGGCCGGCAGGCCGTCGCGGCCGGCGCGACCGGTCTCCTGCTGGTAGGCCTCGAGGCTCTTGGGCATGCCGGCGTGCACGACGAGGCGCACGTCGCTGCGGTCGATGCCCATGCCGAACGCGACGGTCGCGACGATGACGTGCAGGCGCTCGGCGCGGAAGTCGCTCGACAGCTTCGTGCGTTCGCCGGCCGCCAGCCCGGCGTGGTAGGCGCGCGCCTCGATGCCGCGCTGGCGCAGCGCGTCGGCGAGGTTCTCGGTGTCCTTGCGCGAGATGCAGTACACGATCGACGCCGCGTCGGGATGGCGGCGGATCGCCGCGGTGACCTGGCCTTCGAGGTCCTGCCGCGGCAGCACGCGGTACGTCAGCTCCGGCCGGTCGAACGTGCCGACCAGCACGGCCGGCTCGCGCAGGCGCAGCTGCGCCACGATGTCCTCGCGCACGCGCGGCGTCGCCGTCGCGGTGAACGCCTGGAACGGCACGTCGGGGAAGCGCTCGCGCAGCTCGGCGAGGCGCCGGTACTCGGGGCGGAAGTCGTGCCCCCATTGGCTGATGCAGTGCGCCTCGTCGATCGCGAACGCGGCGACGTCGCGCGCTTCGAGCCACTTCGCGAAGCCGTCGAAGAACAGCCGCTCGGGCGCGACGAACAGCAGCCGCAGCGAGCCGTCGTCGGCCATCGCGCGCATCGCGTCGCGCTCCTTGGCGGACAGGTTGGCGTGCACCGCCGCGGCCGGCACGCCGAGCAGCCGCAGGCCGTCGACCTGGTCCTGCATCAGCGCGATCAGCGGCGAGACGACGACGACCAGCCGGTCCTGCACGAGCGCCGGCAGCTGGTAGCACAGCGACTTGCCGCCGCCGGTCGGCATCACCACCAGCGCGTCGCGCCGGTCGAGCGCGCAGTCGATCGCCTCGCGCTGCATCGGCCGCAACGCGTCGAAGCCGAACCACCGCTGCAACGCGCCGGCGATCGCGGCGTCGCGCTTGGCGGTGCCGGCGGCTCCGGCGGTCGGTTCGGGCGAGTTCACGGCGACGTCGTAGCGGATCGCGGCGTGGGATTCCGCTGCGCCGCCGGCAGCGCTGCGGCGCGCCCCGTGGCGTTCCCCGTCCCGGCGGCCGACCCGGTGCGAACTCGTTGCCGCGCCGGTCGGGCCCGGCGGTTGCCTGCAGTGCGACGTAGCGCCTGCCGTCGGCAGTGAGCGGGCCGGAGCGGATCTCCGGGCCGAGGTCGTGCGATCCTGCGACCAGCTGCACGCCAGGTCGCGAGCTGACGCGGAACGCGCCGGCAGCCCCGATGCTCTGGGAACCAAGCCGGAGGATCCGCTCGCGATGCTTCGCTCGTCGCCGACATCGCTCGGTCGCCGACCGGGCCGGCGCGCGCCCCGACGGACGGTCCCCCGCGCCGCTGCCGTCGCGCGTTCCGCATCGACGAACGGGCGCACGCATGGCCGGTGCGCGGCGGCGGTCCCAGGCGGCTCCCTTAACGCATCCGCGCCGTTTCGACCTGCGAACGCCGTTCGAGAGTCCGTTCGCCGCCACCCTCGAACCGCACGACCACCATGCCGCGCCCCATCCGCATCCCCACGCTCCTCCTGGCCGCCGCGGCCATCCTCACGCCGACGGCGATCGCGCAGTCGCTGCGCCTCGACTTCCAGGACGGCGTCGGCGCCTGGAGCACCGTGCTCGACGGCGTCATGGGCGGCCTCTCGACCGGCAAGGTGAGCCAGCCGCAACCGGGCGTGTTGCGCTTCACCGGCGAGCTCTCGCTCGAGAACAACGGCGGCTTCTCGCAGATGCGGACCGCGGTGCGCGAAGGCGCGTGCGCCGGCGCGCGCGGCTTCGTCCTCGAGGTCAAGGGGGACGGCCGCACCTACACCTTCGACGTCCGCGCCAGCAATGCGCGCATGATGGCCGGTTCGTTCCAGCAGAAGTTCGACACCGTGGCCGGTGAGTGGACCCGGATCGAACTGCCGCTCGATGGCTTCCGGCTGTACAGCTTCGGCCGCGAGATGCGCGATGCAGCGCCGCTCGACGCCGCCAAGGTCGAGTCGGTCGGCGTCACGCTCGCCGACAAGAAGGCCGGCACGTTCGCGCTCGACGTGCGTTCGATCGCCACCTACGGCGCCGCTGCGGCGGCGGGGAGCAACGATGGCGGACTCGCAGCGGTGGCGGGCCGCGCCGGGCTGAAGAAGCTGCTCGCCTGCGTCGGCGCGAGCGGACTCGCGCTGCCCGAGGGGCCGGTGACGATCCTCGCCCCGACCGACGCCGCGTTCGATGCGCTGCCGGCAGGCGTCGTCGAGTCGCTGCTGCGTCCGGAGAACAAGGCGAAGTTGCGCACGATCCTGATGCAGCACGTCATCGAGGGGCGTCTGGGCTCCGCGGAAGTGCTCAACCAGCGGTCGCTGCCGACGTTGGCCGGCCAGCAGCTCGCGGTCGACTTCGCGCGACAGCAAGTCGGCGGCGCGAGCTTCGTGGCCACCGACGTGCCGTTCGACGGCGGCCTCGTCCACGTCATCGACAAGGTGCTGCTGCCGGAGAGCCGGTCGATCGTCGAGTTGGCGGTCGCCAGCGACCAGCTGACGACCCTCGTCACCGCGGTGAAGGCAGCCGGCCTCGTCGACCAGCTCGGCGCCGAGAATGGTCCGTGGACGGTGTTCGCGCCGGTCGACAGCGCGTTCGCGAAGCTGCCGAAGGCGACGCTGGAGCAACTGCTGCAACCGGCGAACCGCGCGGCGCTGACCGAGATCCTCGGCCTGCACGTCGTTCCCGGCCGGATCGCGGCGCGCGAACTGCTGCAGAAGCAGAAGCTGACGACGCTGATGGGCGCCCCCATCGCGGCGCGACTCGTCGCCGGCAAGCTGACGATCGGTGGCGCGGGCCTCGTCGCCACGGACGTGCAGGCCGGCAACGGCGTGATCCACCTGATCGACACCGTGATCACCGAGTCGCTCGGCGGCGCGGCGTCCGGGGCGAACGCCCGCGCGCGCTCGGGCAACGGCGCCAACGAGGGCGACGTGCTCCCCGGGCTGCGGGCGATCTACGAGCTGGCGGTCGACCGCGGCGTGCCGCTGTTCAATCGCGGGGAAGTCGAGGGCTGTGCTGCGGTCTACGAAGTGGCGGTGCAGAGCGCGTTGCGACTGACGCGCGGCCGCGTGCAGCCGGAACTGCTGACCGAGCTCGAGAACGCCGCGCGGAAGGCGGCGACGATCGAGGACGCCCGCGCCCGCGCCTGGGCCTATCGCCGGGCGATGGACGAGGCCTACCAAGCGGCGGAGCGGCTGGTCGAGGCCAGGGCCCGCAACGGCAAGCAGTAGCCGGCCGACAACTCGGCAGCGACCGACGGCAGCGACGCGGTGGCACGGCGCCGTCGCGCTGCCGTCGCGCTGCCGTCGCGCTGCCGTCGCACGGCGCGCTCCAAGAGCTCGCGTCCCGTGACGCAGACTCCTAGACCGACGCGCCGAAGTCGGCGGGCCACGGCGCGTGCACTTCGATGCGCTCGCCGCTGGCCGGATCGGTGAAGGCGAGTTCGTGCGCGTGCAGCAGGTGGCGACCCGGTTGCAGGCCGGCGGGGATGGCCACCGGCTGCCCCATCTGCAGGCGGATGAACTGTCGTTCATCGCCGCCATAGAGCAGGTCGCCGACGATCGGCAGGCCTAGGTGCGCCAGATGGACGCGGATCTGGTGGCGGCGGCCGGTGCGCGGCCTGGCCCGCACCACCGTGCGGTCGCCCAGGCGGCGCAGCACGTCGCAGTCGGTGATCGCCGGCGCGCCAGCACTCGTCACCATGACCTTGTTGGGCACGCGACTCGTCGGATCCGTCCCCAGCGGCGCGTCGATCGTGAACGTGTCGTGCGCGGGCGCGCCGGTGACGACGGCGACGTAGCTCTTGCCGATCCGATGCTCGCGGAACGCGAGGTCGAACGCGCGCGCCGTCGCGGCATCGTGGGTCAACAGCAGGCAGCCGCTGGTGCCGCGATCGAGCCGGTGCGCGGGCGGCAGGCCGAGCAACGTCGCCACGTCGGCGCCGGGTCGGCGCGAACCGGGCGTGCTGGCGATCCCTGCCGGCTTGTCGACGACGGTCCAACCCGCGCCGGCGCGCAGCACCGGGATGGCGACGTCGCCCACCGGCGCTCGCACCGGGCGCGCTTCGATGGTCACGACCTCGCCGCACGCCGGCCGCCGCGACGCCTTCGGCTCGGCCCCAGAAGACAACGTCACGCGATGGTCGATCGCGTCCTGGATCGACGACCGCGACATGCGCGGCAGCATGTGCTGCAGGAACCTGTCCAGGCGCATGCCGCGGTAGAAGTCGGTGACGACGAAGGACTGCGCGCTGGCGGACATCGGGAGCCGCGACAGCGTGCCGGTCCGCGCGGGCGCACGCCAGGACCACCGCGGCAGCCCGCG
Organism: Planctomycetota bacterium; assembly: GCA_040375075.1. Taxonomy (GTDB): domain Bacteria; phylum Planctomycetota; class UBA1135; order UBA1135; family UBA2386; genus UBA2386. Next base: position 10,448 of record JBEITC010000054.1, read on the forward strand.
CGGAGCGGTGCGCCCGACGAGGCGTCCGGTTCGACATGCCGAGCGGCGTCGTGCAACGCTCGATGTCGGCGCTGCGCGCGATGCCGCTCACCACGTGGCTCGCCACGGAACTGGCGGTCGGCGCCGTCAGGAACGGGTGTCAGCCCGTCGGCACCCGTTGCCATGGCAGATGCGCCGCCCCGCCCGCCGTGCCGCTGCAACCTGCCGCCCCAGCGACGCGAACGCCCCCTGACCGCCCCCGTTCCGCTACCATCCTCGCCCCCGATGGCATCCCCCTGCAGCACGCCGACCGCCGACCGCTTCCTGCCCACCACCGCCGCCGAGATGAAGGCGCGCGGGTGGGACGCGGTCGACGTCGTGTTCGTCAGCGGCGACGCCTACATCGACCACCCGTCGTTCGCCGCCGCCCTGCTCGGCCGCGTGCTCGAGCGCGACGGCTTCCGCGTCGCCATCCTGCCGCAGCCCGAGTGGAACAACGCCGAGGCCTTCCGCCAGTTCGGCCGCCCGCGCCTCTGCTTCGCGGTCAGCGCCGGGAACATGGACTCGATGATCAACCACTACACGGCGAACAAGAAGCGGCGCAACGACGACGCCTATTCGCCGGGTGGCCGCATCGAGCTGCGCCCCGACCGCGCCACCAACGTCTACGCGCAGCGCTGCCGCGAGGCGTTCGCCGGCGTGCCGGTGATCGCCGGCGGCGTCGAGGCTTCGCTGCGCCGCGTCGCCCACTTCGACTACTGGTCGGAGACGGTCAAGCCGTCGATCCTCGCGACGTCGAAGGCCGACCTCGTCGGCTACGGCATGGGCGAGCGCGTGATCGTCGAGGTCTGCCGCCGCCTGCGCGACGGCAGGAAGATCGCCGACTGCCGCGACCTGCGCGGCGTCGCCTACCTGCTCGGCTCCAAGGAGACGCTGCCGCCGCACGAGTGGCACGACGCCAACTGCGACAACAAGACGGTCGAGCTGCCGAGCTTCGAGCAGATCACCGAGGACAAGGTCGCGTTCGCGACGGCGACGCGGCTGATCCACCACGAGACCAACCCGAAGAACGGCCGTCGCCTCGTGCAGAAGCACGGCGACCGGCTGCTCGTCGTCAATCCGCCGGCGCTGGCGCTCGACGAGCAGGGCATGGACCGCGTCTACGACCTGCCCTACACGCGCAAGGCGCACCCGCGCTACACCGAGCCGATCCCCGCGCACGCGATGATCAAGGACTCGGTGACGACGATGCGCGGGTGCTTCGGCGGCTGCACCTTCTGCTCGATCACGATGCACCAGGGCCGCGCCATCCAGAGCCGCAGCCAGGAGTCGATCCTCAAGGAAGTGCGGCAGATGGCTGCCGATCCCGAGTTCAAGGGCCACATCAGCGACGTCGGCGGCCCGACCGCCAACATGTACCAGATGCGCTGCAGCAAGCCCGACGTCGAGGCCAAGTGCCGCCGGCTGTCGTGCGTGCACCCGACGGTCTGCAAGCTGCTCGGCGTCGACCACGGCCCGACCAAGGACCTGCTGAAGAAGGTGCGCGAGACGCCCGGCATCAAGACCGTGCGCGTCGCCTCGGGCATCCGCATGGACCTCGCGCGCTTCGACGACCAGTACCTGGAGGAGATGGCGCGCCACCACGTCGGCGGCCAGCTCAAGGTCGCGCCCGAGCACACCAGCGAGAAGGTGCTCGACCTGATGAAGAAGCCGGCGACGTCGACGTTCGACGAGTTCGCGGCCAAGTTCGATCGCGCGAGCAAGCGCGCCGGCAAGGAGCAGTACCTGATCCCGTACTTCATCGCGTCGCACCCGGGCTCCGGCGTGCACGAGATGATCGAGCTGGCGATGTTCCTGAAGCAGCGCGGCTACAAGCCGCGCCAGGTGCAGGACTTCATCCCTGCACCGATGGACATCGCCACGTGCATGTACTGGACCGGCCTCGACCCGATGACGATGCAGCCGGTCGAGACGGTCAAGAAGCTCAAGGACCGCGAGGTGCAGCGCGCGCTGATGCAGTACTTCAAGCCGGAGAACTGGTTCACCGTGCACAAGGCGCTGCTCGACGCCGGCCGCAAGGACCTGATCGGCACGGGACCGGAGTGCCTGATCCCGCCCAATCCGCCGAAGGCCGCGATCCAGGGCCGGCGCGACGCCGCCAACGGCCGCGGCCCGCGCCGCGGCGACCCGACCTACGTGCACGCCAAGGACGCCGGCGTGAAGGGCACGGGCGGGTTGCCGTGCAACACGAGTCCGTACGACGACGACGACGAGGACGACTGAGCGCGGGCGGCGGCGGCCGGGTCGTGGCCAGCGCGCCTGCGAACCGCGCCGCAACCAACGCCCTTCGGCCACCTGGAGCGCAGCGGCGCGCGTCGGCAGCATGGGGACAATGGAACTCGTCGTCGCCACCGACCTGTCGCCCGCGTCCACGCCCGCCTTCGACCACGCGCTGCAATGGGCTCGCAAGCTCGGGGCCAGCGTGACCCTGCTGCACGTCGTGCACGATCCCGAACTCGCGCCAGCGCTGGCGACCGACGTGCCCGGCGACGTCGCCAACGCCAAGCGCGCGCTCGACGCATTCGCGGCGCAGAGCGCCGTCGCGTGCCGCGTCGACGTCCGCACCGCCGACGACGTCGCCAGCGCGATCACCGAGGCCGCGCGCGGCTCGGACTATCTGTTCGTCGGCACGCACGGCCGCTCGGGCTTCCAGCGGCTGCGGCTCGGCTCGATCGCGACCAGGGTCCTGCGGCAAAGCACGGCGCCGGTGGTCTGCGTGCCGTCGCCGGCGACGGCGTGACCGCTCACGCTGGCGAACCGCCGTCCCGCACGCCCCGCGCCCACGGCCGCCAGTTCTTGGCCCGCAGGCTCGGCGCCTCGACGCAGCGCCAGCTGAACGCCGCGAACGGCAGCGTCGCCGCGACCGAGAGCGCCGCGAACGCGATGTAGCCCAGACGCTGCGCGCCAGCGACGGCGAGCAGTTGCTGCACGGGGACGCCGTAGTGGAAGACGCCGTACGACAGGGCCCCGCGCGGGCCGCCGCCGGGGCCGCGCGCGCCGCCGGCGGCGACGAGCAGCGCGTAGGACAGCGGCACG
>JBEITC010000102.1:0-9911 GCA_040375075.1 Planctomycetota bacterium
CTCGCCGCACGCAGCGACGCGACCGCAGTGGTGTTGTCGCTGCTCGCCCGCGCCGGCGCCCACGGCGACGATCTCGTGGCCGCCGACGCGTTCACGCGCGGCGCCAAGGCGCTCGGGCCGACGATGCGGCTGCAACTGCTGCCCGCTGCCGCGTGCACGACGGCGGCGCTCGATGCCGCGGTCGCCGCGCTCGCCGACGTCTCGCCGTTCGGCAAACGCAACCTGCTGGTCGCGTGCGCGACCGCCGCGACGAGCGATGGCGCGCTGTCCAGCGACGAGACGGACCTCGTGCGCGCCCTGGCGGCGATCTGGGACCTGCCCGTCCCACTGGCCATCGGCGCGTGAGCCTGCGGGACTTCCCGCAGGCTGCGAACCGAGGCGCACGGGAAGCTCCGCATTCCTTCGTACGGAGTGACCGCCGATACCTGCCATCCAGGCAACGATGGATCCACGCAAGCCGCACAACCTCGTCGCGATCGGAGTCGTCGCCGGCGCCGTCACCGGCGCCGTCGCCGTCGGCGGCGGCCCGCTGGCGACCGGGCTCGCGGCGACGCTCGCCGCGTGGGCGCTGCTGGTGCTCGACGCGCGCCGCCAATCGGCGCTGGCCGAGACGCGCCGGCGCATGCTGGCGCACACCGCGCACGAACTGCGCACGCCGCTGACCTCGGTGCTGACCGCGCTCGAACTGGTCCGCGGCGGCTACGCCACCTCGCCGGCCGAGGCCGAGGAGTTCCTCGCCGAAGCCGACCTCGCCGCGCGCCACCTCGGCTGCCTCGTCGACGACGTGCTGGACGAGGCGGCGCTCGCCGCCGGCCGCTTGCAGCTGCACTCGACGCCGCAGTTCCTCGCCGCGACCTGCCACGAAGCGGCGGGCCTGCTGGCGACGCAGGCCGCGCGCCGCGGCCAATCGCTGTGCGTCGCCATCGACGAGCGCGCGGTGGCGCGCGTCGACGCGCAGCGGCTGCGCCAGGCGCTGTTCAACCTGCTCGGCAACGCCGTGAAGCACGCCGGCCGCGGCGCCGCGATCGGCCTCGAGGTCGCCGTGCGCGGCGATCGCGTGCGCTTCGTCGTGCGCGACGACGGCCCGGGCGTGCCCGCGGCGGTGCGGCCGCGCCTGTTCCAACCGTTCGTGCAGCAGGCGGCGGCCGGCGTGCAGAGCTCGGGGCTCGGGCTGCACATCACGCGCGAGCTGGTCGAGCGCATGGACGGCGTCGTCGGCTACCGCGCCACCGTGCCGCGCGGATCGGAGTTCTGGTTCGAGCTGCCGCGCGCGGCGACCGCCGACGTCGAGACCGTCGTTGCGCCCGCCCCCATCGCCGCTCGATGATGCGGCGATGCGGCGCCGCGCGTGCCTCCACTCCCTGCTCGCCCTCGGGCTCGTCGTCGCCGCGCCAGCGCAGGGCGACGCGACGGCCCAGCGCTTCGTCAACCGCAACGCGTCGTTCCACCTCGAGCTGCCGGCGGAGTGGCGGCAGATCGCGCCGAACGAGGCCCGCAAGATCGGCGAACTGCCGCAGTCGCCGCCGATGCTCGGCCTCGCGCAGCCCAACCACTTCTACGCCATAGGCCCGGTCGATCGCTGGCTCGCCGCCGACTTCGGCAACGCTTGGCTGTACGTCGTCGAGCAGGACGCCGAGTGGTACGTCGCCGACACCTGGCAGGACGACCTGCGCGCCATGTGGGACGCGGAAGGCAAGACGAGCGGCTCCACGCACCGGCTCGAGCGCCTCGAGCGGGCCAAGGTGGGCAGCCAGGACGTCGAGGCGCTGACCGCCGTCCGCGCCACCGTGCCCGCCGACGGGCGGCAGCCGACGACGAGCCTCGACGTGTACGCGCCGGCGGGCGGCAGGCAGCTTTCCCTGTCGTTCACCTGCCCGCCGGACCGCTTCGAAGCCGAGTTGCCGGCGTTCCGCAAGGCGCTGGCGACCCTGACGTTCGCGCGCGCCGCCAAGGCGCAGACCTCGCTGGGCGACCGGCTGTGGACGCCGCTGCTCGGCGGCGGCGGCGTCGCCCTCGTGCTGCTCGTGCTCTACAAGCACACGCGCGGCCGCCGTTGAGCCGCTGCGGCAGTCGCCCTAGACTGCCGCGCCTCGCGGTTCGGGGCCCGATGCCAGTGGCGGACCGCCGCGGCACGTGGGCACGGGCCGCCTCCGCCCCCTCGCCCACTTGAAGAAGTCCTCCAAGCCGAAGTCCGCGCGCAACCTCGACAAGTTCCTGTTCGAGGCCGGACAGCAATGCCACAAGCGCCTGTGGCTCGACTTCCACCAGCCCGCGGCCGAACCGGTCGGGCCCATGCGCGAGGCGATGTCGGCGGTCGGCGCGCAACTGCGCGCGCTCGCGCGCTCGGCGTTCCCCAAGGGCGTCGCCATCGCCGCCCAGGACGTCGCCGCCGCGGCCACCGAGACCAAGGAGAAGATCGCCGCTGGCGCCTCGGCGCTGTTCGACGCGGCCTTCGTCGCCGATGGCGTCGAGGTCCGCTGCGACGTCCTGGTGCTGCACCGCGACGGCCAGTGCGACCTGTTCGAGATCAAGTCGGGCACGAAGGTGAAGCACCGCTACGTGAACGACCTCGCGCTGCAGGCGCACGTGCTCGGCCAGTGCGGACTCAAGATGCGCGCCGCGTACCTGCTGCACGTCAATCCGAAGTACGTGCACAAGGAAGGCGCCGACTATCCGGCGATGCAGTTGCTGCGCAGCAGCGACGTCACCGCCAAGGTCCAGAAGCAGCTGGAGCCGACCAAGCGCCGGCTGCAGCAGTACCGCGGCGCGCTGGCCGACGAGGCCGTGCTGGAGCTGCCGATGGGCACCTTCTGCACCAGCCCGTTCCCGTGCCCGCACCTCGCCCGCTGCGGCAAGGACGCGCCGGCGCTGCCGCTGCGCGAGCTGCCGGAGCTGACGCGCGAGCTCGAGCTGGAACTGCACAAGGAAGGCGTCGAGGACCTCGCCAGCCTCGACCCCGCGCGCGAAGGCCTGACCTTCCGCCAGCGGCGCACGCTCGCCTGCGTCAAGCAGGGCGAGCCGATCGTCGAGCCGTTCGTGCGCGAGGAGCTGCGGCAGTGCAAGAAGCCGCTGCACTTCCTGGCGCTGGCCTCGATCACCGAGTCGCTGCCGCGCTTCGACGGGCAGCGGCCGTGGCGGCACATGCCGTACGCGTGGGCGTGCACGACCGTGCACGAGGGCGGCCGCACCGAGACGGCGTCGTTCGCGCACGCCGACCGCACCGACCCGCGCCCGGGCTTCGTCGACAGCCTCGCCAAGTACCTGGAGATCGGCGGCTCGATCGTGGTCTGGGACGACGAAGGCCTGGAGGAGCTCGACTCGCTGCTCGAGGACCTCGCGCCGATGAAGGCGCAGGTGCGCGCGATCACGTCGACGCCGCACCTCGACCTGATGCAGTTGCTCGACTCCGGCGTGTTCCATCCGCAGCTGCGCACGCACGCCGACCTGCGGGCCAGCGTCGCGACGCTGCTCGGCGACGCCAGCGGCGCGCAGCTCGAGCCGTGGGGCGAGGACGCGTTCTTCGGCGCGCTGCAGAAGGCGCAGGCGCCGCGCGTGCGCGCAGCGACGCGCGACAAGGTCGGCGCCGAGCTGATCGCGACGCTGCAGTGGACGTGCGAGCGCGTCCGCCAGCTGTACGCCAAGTACGCCGAGGAAGCGCCGCCGGAGCCGAAGCCCAAGGCCCCCGCCGTGCGCAAGGCGGCGAAGCCGCTGCCGAAGCCCCTTCCCGGCGAGAGCTGAGGCCGCGCCCGCCGCGGCTCAGGCCGCGGCGTAGGCCGACAGCAGCGCGCCCATCTCGCGGTCGGCCGCGAAGCGCCGCTGGAAGTCCTCGCGCACGCGCACGCCGAGCGCGCCGGCGGCGGCGCGGTTGCGGCACAGCGCGAGGATCTGCTGGGCCATCTGCTGCTCGTCGGCGAACAGCAGGCCGGTCTCCTTGTGGCGCAGCAGCTCGCGGTTGCCCGGCACGTCGCTGGCGACGATCGGGCGGCCGAGGATGCCGGCCTCGAGCAGCGTCGGCGCCGTGCCCTCGCCGAGCGAGGTGTTGAGCACGACGTCGGCGTCGGTGTAGGCCGCGCCCATGCGATCGTGCGCCAACGTCGGCAGCACACGCACGCCGACGTGCTGCGCGGCGAGCGCGCGCACTTCGGCCGCGTACACCGGGTCCTGGTCGGGCCCCGCGACGATCATCTCGACGTCGGCGCCGGCGTTGCGCAGCACGCTGACGACCGCCATCGCGCGATGCTGGCCCTTGATGGGCCGCAGCCCGCCCGGAAGGAACACGAGGAAGCGCTGCCGCGGGATGCCGAGCGAGCGGCGCAGGTCGGTGCCTTCGGTAGGCAGCCGCACGGCGGCGCGCGGCACGACGTCGATCTTGCCGACGGCCTCCGGCACGCGCTGCTCGACCAACGCGGCCGCTTCGGGCGACGGGGCGAGCACGCGATGCGCGCGCCGCACGACCTCGCAGACGAGCCCGCCCTGCCATTCGTCGAGCATGTCGCCGTGCAGGTCTTCGCCGCTCAACGACACGACCCATGGCGTGCGCAGGCCGAGCAGGTGCACGCCCGTGCGCAGGGCGTCGTGCGCGTGCACGATGTCGGGCCGGAAGCGGCCGAGCGTGCCTTCGAGCGACTGCTTGAGGCCGCCTTCGTTGGTCCCGCCGAACAGCTCGCACAGATGGCCGCGGCCCTGCAGGCCGTCGCGCCAGCGCGCGACCGTGGCGATGCCGCCCAGGTGCAGATGGGTCGGCGCCGGCGTCATCAGCAGGACCTTCACCGGGCGTTCTTCGGCATCCCGGCGGCCGCGGCTTCAGGCGCGCCGCGGCGGGCAGGCGGCGCGCAGGGCACGCGCGCGCCCGACGTCGACCGGCTCGGCGAGCCGCCCGTCGCGCTTGCACCACGTGCCGACGATCGCCCCATCGCACCGGGGCCACAGCGTCGCCGCGTTGTCGGCGGTCAGGCCCGAGCCGAGCCAGATCGGGAACGCGCCCACCGCCGCGCGCACGGCGTCGAGCAGGTCGGCGTCGACGGGCTGGCCGGTGCGCGAGCCCGACAGCACGAGGCCGTCGGCGCCGCTGCGCTCGGCGACGTCCTTGGCGCCCGTCGCGACGTCGACCGGCGCCAGCGGCGCTGCGTGCTTCACCAGGTAGTCGGCGAGCAGCGCGCCGTTCCAGCCGAGTTGCCGGCGGTAGCCGGCGAGGCGCGCGGCCTCGCCCTCGATGACGCCTTGGTCGGTGACGTACGCGCCGGCGAGCACGTTGACGCGGATCCAGCGCGCGCCGACGACGGCGGCAGCGCCGAGCGCAGCCATGCCGTCGTTGCGCAGGCAGTTGACGCCGACCGGCAGGCCGGTGGCCGCGGCGACCTGCGCGGCAGCGACGGCGAGACCGGCGGTGACGTCGGGCGGCACGGGGTCGTCGACGGTGCCCTTGTGGAACGGCGCGTCACCGAAGTTCTCGACGACGAGGCCATCGAAGCCAGCGGTGGCGTAGGCGCGCGCGTCGGCGAGCGCGACGGCGAGCACGTCGGCCATCGAGCGATGGCCGCGCGCGGACGGCAATGGCGGCAGGTGGACGACGCCGAGCAGCGGGCGAGTCATCGTCGCATCATGCCGGGAACATGCTGCGCAGTCGCATGCGCATCGCCTTCCAGGAGCGCGCCAGCTCCTGCGCCTCGTGGATCATCGCCAGGCCTTCGCGCTTGCGACCGGTGGTGATCAGGTCCCAGGCGAGATCGAGGCGGACGTCGGCGCGCCGGCGGCGGATCAGGTTCTGGAAGTGCGCCTCGCCGACGTGTTGCGTGGCGACGCGCGCGAGGATCCGGTCGAGACCGCGGACGAAGCGCTCGTTGGCCGACAGGCTGCCCGGATGCACGCGATAGAACGTCAACGGCTCGGCGAGGTAGGCGAGCGGCTCGTGCTCGCTCATGCGCAGCCAGAGGTCGAAGTCCTCGGTGGCGATCAGGTCCGGATGCTCGTCGTAGCCGCCGACGGCGAGCACCGCCGAACGGCGGGCGACGACCGAGCTGCAGATCACCGGACTGTTCTTCAGCAGCCGCTCGGTGGTCAGCACCGACGGCACGTGGCGCCGCTGGTTCTTGCGACCTTGGATGCGGCCGCCGCGGACGACCCACGCGTCGGTCGCGAGGCAGGACGCCGACATGCGCTGGAGCAGGCCGACGGAGCGCTCTAGCTTGTCGGGCGCGTACCAGTCGTCGGCGTCGAGGAAGGCGACGTACTCGGTGGTCGCATGCGCGACCCCGCGGTTGCGCGCCGCCCCCGGACCGCGACGGTCCTGGCGCAGCAGCGTCGCGCCGCCCTCGATGGCGATCCGCGGCGTTTCGTCCGTCGAGCCGTCGTCGACGACGATCACCGCCTCGGGCGGCGTCGTCTGCGTGCGCAGCGACTCCAGCGTGTCGGCCAGGAACTCGGCCGCCTGCCACGCGGGAATGACGACGGTGACCGGAGCGGTGCGACTCATGCGGAGCGGCGCAGCAGCTTTCCCACGACGGCGGCGTACACGTCGGCAATGTAGCGGAAGTCCGCGGGATGCACGACGAGGCAGCGCCACATCGGCGTGCCCGTCTGCCGCGAGTACGCGGCGACGGTGAACACCGTGCCGACGAGGTAGGCCACCGTCGACGCCCACGCGGCGCCGAGCGCGCCTTCGCCGGGGATCCACAGCACGTCGAGTCCGATCATGACGACGAAGACGATCGCCTGCGCCCAGACGCACGTGTCGAGGTGATCGCGCGCGCCGAGGTCGGCCTGCAGCACCTTGGAGACGGTGTAGGCGACGGTTCCCGGAGCCAGCACCAGCAGGCACTGGCCGACGGCATCGCTCCAGCTCGCGAACCAGACGGCGTCGCTGCCGCGCGCGAGGTTGGTGACGAGGCCCATGACCGGGTCGACGAGGAACAGGACCGCGACGGCGCCGACGAGCGACACCGTCAGCCCGAGCCGGGCGAGCACCGGCGTGTGGGCGCGCGCCTCCTCTTCGGTGCCGCCGGCGACCTTCGAGAAGAACAGGTCGCGCATCGCCTCGGGGAAGTGCCAGACCAGCTCGGCCCAGGTCACCGCCATCGAATAGAACGCGACCTGGACGTTGGCGGCGACGCGCGCTGCCTCCGGCGCCTGTCCGTCGACGCGCAGCGCGCGGAACATCAGCACGCCGAGCACGATCAGGTCGAGCCGGTGGTTGAGGTAGTTGAGCGTCGACGTCAGGTTGGCCTTCCAGCCAAAGCGCAGCGCGGCGTCGAGGAACGGCCGGTGGACGCGGACGCGCAACTGGACGACCTGTCGCACCAGCCAGAGCGCCAGCGCCGCGACGACGAGGGTCGACAGCAGCCGCCCCCACGCCACGCCGAGCGGCACCTGCTGCTTGGCGACGTCGCCGCCGAGCCAGAGGAACACGCCGAAGAACGCCGGCAGGAAGGCCAGCGACGTGACGAGGTGCACGACGCCGTAGTCCTGCACGCGCCCGGTCGCGAGCTGCGTGCTGTTGGCGTAGCTCGCGACCAGCAGCAGCGGCACGGCGAGGCAGATCGGCAGCACCAGCCACGGGTCGATGCGCCACGCCGGGTCGACCAGCGGCAGCGCGTACATCACCACGCACCACGCCAAGGCGGCGACGAACGTGCCCCAGCCGAGCGCGACGGCCAGCGAGGTCTCGAAGCACTCCTGCGCCGTGAAGCGCTTGCGGCGGACGAACCAGACGAGCGCCGTCGCGAGCCCGAGGTTGGCGACCGCGCCGAGCACGAACGGCAGCGACGCGACGATGCCGGCGCCACCGTGCTGGTCCGGCTGCTCGGCGGTCAGCAGGTACAGGACGAGTCCGCCGCCCTTGTCGATCAGCACGACGAGGGCGTGGATGAGGAACGTGAAGACGACCCCGTGGCGGAAGTTCACGCCGGCGCCTCCGGCCCGTTCAGGCGGCGGTCACCAGGGCATCTCGGCTTCGGCGAACTCGCCGAGCAACGTCGGCAGGGTCGCGGCGACGACGTCGCGCGACAGTCCGACCGACGCGTGCACGGACTCGTCCAGCGGCGCCGGCTTGGTGCCGACGGTCGACGGCAGGTTCGCCTGCCACGCGAGACGGTCGGCGAGGTGGACAAGGGAGCTGAGCGGGCGGTGGACGGGATCGCGACTTGGCGCGTGGTGATACCGGATCGCCGCCGTCAGTTCTTCAGCCAGCGACCACTTCAGGGCCAAAACCGCGCCGACGTCGGCGTGCGTGAAGCCGAACACGGCCTTCTCGGCCTCGGCGTCCGGGCAACCCGCCGCAGCGGCGCGGCGCAGGGCCTCGAGGTAGTGCGCGGTGCGCTTCTCCAGCAGCACGATCTTGCCGAGGTCGTGCAGCAGGCCCGCCATGTAGGCGTCCTCGGGGTGCATCTCGGCGAACGGGTGCGCGACGCTGGCCAGCGCGCGGGCCGCGACGCCGGTGAACACCGAGTGCTTCCAGAACGCCACCGGATCGAATTGGGCGATCGCCTCGCGGCGCTGCCCGAACACCGTGAACACGGCCGCGCGGAGCGCGACGCGGCGCGTGGTCGCGAAGCCGAGCACCGACACGGCGAGCGGGATCGACGACACGCGGACCCGCAGCCCGTAGTACGCCGAGTTGACGATGCGCAGGATGTTCGCCGCGATCGCCGGATCCGACTGCAGCACCTTGGCGACGTCCCCAGCCGACGAGTCCTCGCGCGCCAGCACGTGCCCGAGTCGCGCCAGGACGATCGGCATCGTCGGCAGCTCGACGGTGCTCTGGACGAGCTTGACGACGTCGCTCGTCGCGGCCTGGATCGGGGGCGCCATGCTGAGCTTGTATCGGGCGAAAAGGAGCCGAAGCTTGATGACCGTCGCGTGACCGAACCCGCCCAGCACCCGCGCATCGTGTTCCTGTGCCAGCGCGTTCCGTACCCGCCGGACCGCGGCGACCGGATCACGACCTGGCACTTCCTGCAGCACTTCCTGCAGCGCGGTGCGTCCGTGTCCGTAGGGTGTTTCCAGGAGGAAGCGCGCGACGCGGACGGCGTCGCCTTCCTGCGCGAGCGCTGCCGCGACGTCGTGGCGCCGCGCTTGTCGCGCCCGCTGGCGAAGGCGCTGAGCCTGCGCGGTCTGGCGACCGGCGAGGCGCTGACGCTGCCGTTCTTCCGCAGCGGCGCGCTGCGCGCGGCGATGCGCCGCTGGCACGAGCCGACCCCGCCCGACCTCGTCTGGGTCTACTCGTCGTCGATGGCGCAGTACGCGCTCGCCGCGCCGGCGCGCGCCAAGGTCATGCAGTTCGCCGAACTCGACTCCGACAAGTGGGCGCAGTACGCGACGGCGGCGTCCGGCCTCGGACGTTGGATCTACGCGCGCGAAGCGAAGCGGCTGCTGGCCTTCGAGGACCGCGTCGCGCGCGCCTTCGACCGCTCGCTCGTCGTCAGCGAGGTCGAGCGCGAACTGTTCACGGCGCGCATCCCCGGCGTCACGCCGGACGTGCTGCCCAACGGCGTCGACGTCGCGCACTTCGCGAGCCGCGGCGACGCCGAGCGGCATCCGCGCACGGCGATCTTCACCGGCGTGATGGACTACGAGCCGAACGTCGATGGCGTCTGCTGGTTCGTGGCGCAGTGCTGGCCGGCCCTGCGCGAGCGCTTCCCCGACGCGCGGCTGCTGGTCGTCGGCAGCCGGCCGACGCCGCGCGTGCAGGCGTTGGCGGCGACGCCGGGCGTGACCGTCACCGGCCGCGTGCCGGAGACGCCGCCGTGGTTCGACCGCGCCGCGGTCGGCATCGCGCCGCTGCGGCTCGCCCGCGGCGTGCAGAACAAGGTGCTCGAAGCGATGAGCATGGGCCTGCCGGTGGTGTCCTCGCCGCAGGCGGCGCAGGGCCTCGGGCCTGCGCCCGCGGACGCGGTCGCGGTCGCCGACGGCGCCGC
>JBEITC010000080.1:0-11018 GCA_040375075.1 Planctomycetota bacterium
CCGTCGCTGCCGCCTTGCGCCGGGCAGCGCCCGGGCTGGTCCCGGATCGGGTCGTCGTGCGGTCGCCGCGCGCGCTTGGAACGCCCGATGGCGCCGACGGCGGCGTGGTCGGCGTGACCGTGCGGCGGCGCGCCGCGCGCTGACGGCAGTTTGTCGCCGCCCCCTAGTGGTCGGCGGCCGATGGATGCCGTTCAATGCGCCATGCCCGGGCCGCCGCGTCCGGCTGCCGAACCATGACCCGATTCGTCCGCGCCCTCGCGTTCTCGTTCGCGTGCGCCGCCGCCGGCGTCGCCGTCGCCCAGACCCGCGTGCAGAGCCCGCAACGGCCAGCGCGCACGGTCGAAGCGGTGCGCCCGATGGCGCAGGCGATGGCCGACGCCGTCCGCCTCGACGAACTGCTGGCCCGCGGCCTGCAGCGACGTGGCGAAGAACCGCTGCCGGTCGTCGACGACGCGACGTTCGTTCGCCGCGCCTACCTGGGCATCGCCGGCCGCATCCCGACGCTCGCCGAGACCGAGGCCTTCCTCGCCGACGCGGCCGCCGACAAGCGCCACGTCCTCGTCGACCGCCTGTTCGACGGCGCTGGCCGCACCAGCCACTTCGCCAGCTTCTGGTTCGACCAGCTGCGCGTGAAGTCGCGCCAGCAGAACCTCAGCGGCGAGCCGTTCGCGCACTTCCTGCGCGAGTCGATCCAGGCCGACAAGCCGGACGACCAGATGGTGCGCGAGATGCTGACGGCCGAGGGGCCGGCCCACAAGGCCGGCAACGGCGCCACCGGCATGCTGATGCGCGACGCCAACATGCCGCACGACGCGATGGCCAACGCGCTGCGGCTGTTCCTCGGCACGCGGCTCGAGTGCGCGCAGTGCCACAACCACCCGTTCGACCACTGGACGCAGAAGGAGTTCTTCGAGATGGCCGCCTTCTTCGGCGGCATCCGCTATCGCGACGAGAACGCCCTGCCGAACCTCGTCGGCCTGCGCTCCGAGCTGGCACAGGCGCCCGAGCGGCAGCGCCAGCAGGTGCAGAACCTGCTGCGGCGCATGAACCAGGGCCTCGACGGCAGCGGCAGCGGCGTCGAGCGCCTGCCCGCGGACTACAAGTACGAGGACCAGAAGCCCGGCGCGCCGGTGATGGCGAACACGCTGTTCGGCGCCGAGGTCAAGCTGAAGTATCCCGAGCAGAAGAAGAGCCAGTCGCAGACGCGCGCCGCGCAGCAAGCGCGGGCCCGCCAGCGCGACGCCTCGCCCGAGATCGACTCGCGCGCCGCGCTCGCCGAGTGGATGACCAGCAAGAAGAACCCGCAGTTCGCCAAGGTGATCGCCAACCGCATGTGGGCGCGCACGTTCGGCGCCGGCGTCGTCGAGCCGCTCGACGACTGGAAGAAGGACACCGAGGGCGTGCATCCCGAGCTCATGGCGCAGCTCGAGAAGCTGATGAAGGACCTCGACTTCGACCTGCGCCAGTTCGAGCGCGTGCTCGCGCACACGCAGCTGTTCCAGCGCGAGGCGCCGGCGGCCGACCCGACGCCGGGCCAGCCGGTGACGTTCCGCGGCCCCGTGCTGCGCCGCATGACCGCCGAGCAGATGTGGGACTCGCTGCTGACGCTGGTGTTCGACGACGTCGACGATCGGCTGCGCGCGATGGACGAGCGCGCCAAGCCGGTCTACGACCAGTTCGCCGAACTCGGCAAGGCCGACGCCCGCGAGCTGATGGACATGGTGCAGGAAGGCCGCGCCAACCCGATGGCGCGCATGGAGCAACAGCGCCAGGAGGAGGCCCGCCGCCAGCTCGCCTCCGACCGCGAGCTGCAGCAGCGTGCGACGCCGCTGATCCGCCAGCTGGCCGCCGCCCGCCGCGAGGGCGACCAGCGCAAGGTCGCCGAGATCGCGCAGCAGCTGGAGAACCTCGGCCTGCCGCTCGGCCAGCGCGCCGGCCGCGGCCGCGAAGGCGACCTGCTGCGCGCGTCCGACCAGACCCAGCCGGCGGCGCCCAACCACCTGCTGCGCCAGTTCGGCCAGTCCGACCGCGAGACGGTCGACTCGTCGAGCGCTGCGGCGACGGTGCCGCAGGTGCTGACCCTGCTCAACGGCTTCCTCGACCAGCGCGTGCTCGATGGCGCCTCGGCGCTGCGCGCCGCGCTGGAGACCGCCCAGAACGGCGAGCGCCGCGTGCGCGTCGCCTTCCTGACCACGCTCAACCGCGAACCGAGCGCCGACGAGGCGCGCGACCGGCGCAAGCAGATCGCGATCCACGGCGAGGCCGTGGTGAAGGACCTGGTGTGGGTCCTCTGCAACAGCAACGAGTTCCGCTTCATCCGCTGATCCGGGAGCCCTGACGATGACCCTCCACGACCTCATCCGCGGCACGGACCTCGCGACGCGCCGCCACTTCCTCTCGCGCATGGCCGGCTCGCTGCTCGGCGTCGGCGCCGCCGGCGCCTACGGCCCGCGCGCCATCGCGCAGACGCTGTGGCAGGACCCGCAGGGCCCCAAGACCGGCCCGCTCGTGCTCGGCCGCGCCACCGCCAAGCACGTGATCTTCCTGTTCATGCGCGGCGGCATGAGCCACATCGACACGTTCGACCCCAAGCCCGGCAAGGAGACCGGCGGTCCGACGGCGGCGATCCCGACGCGCGCCGACGGCGTCGTCATCGGCCAGTACTTCCCCAAGCTCGCCGAGCAGATGGACAAGGTCTGCCTCGTCAGCTCGATGTCGAGCAAGCAGGGCGCGCACAGCCAGGCCGAGTACCTGATGCGCACCAGCTACGAGCAGCGCGGCACGATCCAGCACCCGAGCCTCGGCGCGTGGTGCCACCACCTCGCCGGCCGCCACAACCCGACGCTGCCGGGCCACGTCATCGTCGGCGGCGGCGCCGATGCCGCCGGCGCCGGGTTCTTCCCGCCGGAGTTCCAGCCGCTGCCGATCGGCAGCGCCGAGGACGGCCTGCAGAACGCGGCGCTGCCGGGCGGCGTCGACGAGGAGCGCTTCCAGCGCCGGCTCAAGCGCCTGGGCGAGCTCGACACGGCGTTCGCGCAGCGGCACCAACAGCGCGGCGTGCAGGCCTACAGCAAGGCCTACCAGGAAGCCGTCGCCCTGATGCGCAGCAGCGATCTCGCTGCGTTCGACCTCGACCTCGAGTCCAAGGCGATGCACGCGGCCTACGGCGAGACGCCGTTCGGCGCCGGCTGCCTGCTGGCCCGCCGCCTCGTCGAGCACGGCGTGCGCTACGTCGAGGTGATGAGCGGCGGCTGGGACACGCACGCCGACAACTTCGACCGCCTCGGCGACCTGACGCCGGCGATCGACCAGGGCCTCGCCGCGCTGCTCGCCGACCTCGACGGCCGCGGCCTGCTGCAGAAGACCATGGTCGTGCTGGTCAGCGAGTTCGGCCGCACGCCGGACATCGACCAGGACCAGGGCCGCAACCACTACCCGCAGGCGTTCACCGCGCTGATGGCCGGCGGCGGCGTCCGCGGCGGCTGGCGCTACGGCGCGACCGATCCCGAGGGCCGGCAGGTCGTCACCGAGCCGACGTCGATCCAGGACCTCAACGCGACGATCGCGTACGCGTGCGGCATACCGGGCGACCACGTGCTGCACTCGCCGTCGGGCCGGCCGTTCAAGGTCGCCGACAAGGGCATCCCGGTGACCGCGCTGTTCGCCTGACCGGCGCGTCGCCGCTCCCCCATCCGTTTCCGTTCGAGATCCCGCACCAGACCCCGCAACCGCAACCCCGCATGAACCGTCCGCTGATCGCGTTCGTCTCGCTGCTGTCGTTCGCCGCCGCCGTCGCCGCCCAGGGCAAGGACGGCAAGGAGGCCAAGGAGCCGAAGAAGGCCGAAGCCGTCGACTTCGAGAAGCAGATCTGGCCGATCCTCGAGAAGAACTGCCTCGAGTGCCACAGCAAGGCTGCGCCCGGCCCCGACGGCAAGACCAAGAAGCCCAAGGGCGGCGTCGTGCTCGACAGCAAGGACGCCATCACCGCCGGCAAGAAGGGCAAGCTGCTCGTCGTCAAGAAGTCCGGCGAGTCGCTGCTCTACACGTCGATCTCGCTGGCCGCCGACCACGAGGACCGCATGCCGCCGGCGAAGAAGGGCGAGCCGCTGCCCAAGGAGCAGCAGGACCTGATCAAGCAGTGGATCGACGAAGGCGCGTCGTTCGGCGCCTGGACCGCCAAGAAGGACGACAAGCCGGCCGAGAAGAAGGAAGGCGACGCCCCCGCCGAGAAGGGCGGCAAGGACGCGAAGAAGGAGAAGGGCGGCCTCTGAGCCGCGCCCACCGATGACGATGCGCGCCCTCGCCGTCGTGCCACTGCTCGCCGCCGCGCTGGCGGCCCAGGGCAAGGTCGACTTCCAGAAGCAGGTCTGGCCGGTCCTGCAGGCGCGTTGCGTCGAGTGCCACGCCGCGGCGCACATGGGAGCCGACGGCAAGCTGAAGAAGCCCAAGGGCGGCGTCGTCCTCGACAGCAAGGACGGCATGCTCGGCAGCGACGGCCTGATCGTCGCCAAGGACGCGGCGCGCAGCTCGCTGTACACGGTGGTCTCGCTGCCGGCGGACGACGAGGACCGCATGCCGCCGGCCAACAAGGGCAAGCCGCTGACGAGCGAGCAGCAAGCGACGATCAAGCAGTGGCTCGACGACGGCGCGTCGTTCGGCAGCTGGACCGGCAAGAAGGAGAAGGAGGCCGCCGCGGCCGCGTCCGGCGCGGCGGCGGGCACAGGCAAGCCGGCGGCCAAGGGCAAGCTCCACCCCGCCGTGGCGCTGGCCGAGGGCCTCAAGCCGCTGCCGGCCGCGACGCTGGCCAAGTTCGCCGACGGCCCCTTCGTCGTGCAAAGCCTCGGCGACGGCAGTCCGCTGCTGGCCGTCGGCTGCCGCGGCAACGCCGACGCCGTCGACGACGCGACGCTCGCGCTGCTGGCGCCGGTCGCCAGCCACGTCGCCGAGCTCGATCTGTCGCGCACGCGCGTCGGCGACGAAGGCTGCAAGACCATCGCCACGATGCCGCGCCTCTACGACCTCGACCTGCGCCAGACGCTGGTCGGCAACCCTGGCACGGCGGCGCTCGCGGCGTGCAAGGAACTGCGCTCGCTCAACCTGTTCGGCACCAAGGCCGGCGACTACGGCGTCACGGCGCTGAGCGCGCTGAAGAAGCTCGAGCAGCTGTACCTGTGGCAGACCGACGCCAGCGCCGCCGCGGTCGTGCGCGTGCGCGACAGCATCCCGGGGCTGCGCGCGGTGCTCGGTCCGGAGTTCCCCGAGGCGATGGAGCCCGGGGCCGCCGGCGGCCGGCGCCGGCGCTGAGCGCGGGGCGAAGCCGTCGTCCTGCGCGCCCTGGCGGCGCGCACGTTCGCCGCCGCGGTGGCGCCCCGACGCGGCGGGTCACCAGCCGATGCGGGCGGTGAGCGCGCTGCTGACGGCGACGCCGCTCGGGTGGTACAGCACGAACGCCTGCGCGTGGAACGCGACGCCGACGATCGGCGGCAGGTACGGCACCGGCACGGTGGTCTGCGCCGTGCTGGTCGTGGTGATCGCCGCGACGGTCTCGACCGTCGACACCAGCTGCTGGCAGCCCGGCCAGCCGAGCGACGCGAGGTCGAACGGCAGCGGGTACCAGCCGCCGGGCCCGAGGTTGGCCGTGGCGTCGAAGCCGAAGACGAACACCGGCACGCTGATCTGGCCGGCGGGCAAGGCGCCGACGACGAACGTGCACGGCTGGCCGAGGCGCGGCAGCGAACCCGGCGCGGCGGCGAGCGTCGGGACCAGGCCGTACGGACCGAGGCAGCCCTGGCCGAACGGCGTGATCGAGGCGGCCGGCATGGCCTCGACGACGACGTCGTCGAGCCAGCAGAGGTGCGTGCCCATCGTGGCTTCGCGGTTGTGCACGACGAGACGACGATGCGGCGACGTGGATGCCGTGACGGCGCGCTCGAACTCCCACCACTGGCCGCCTGGACCATCAATGCGTGCGCGGATGCCCCACCCGAGATCCACGAACTCCGCCGTGTAGTTGACGCCAACGGCGAATTGCACGCCTGGCCCCGAGATCGACTCCGAGCCGAGCGACACCAATCCGCCGGCGAGACGGATCCCCGCGCTGGAGCCTCCCTCCATGCCCGCTAGCAGCATGATGCCGTGCTCGGTTGATCCCCATGGCGACGTCGGCACGCCATTGCTGCGGACGAAGAGCTCGAACCGGTCATACGCATCCGTCCACTGCCACGTGCAGCGCACCAGGTACGGCCCGTTCGCGGCGGCGTCGAACTGCTGCTGCGACACCAGATGCCCGCGGTTCTGCAGCGCGCAGCGGCCGCCCTGCACGGTGACCGACGCGCCGCCCTGCGGGATGCCGGACGTCACCACGCTCCACTTCGCCGGGTCGATCGCGCCCGCGCTGAAGTCGTCGGCGAGCAGGACCTGGGCAGGCGCGGCGGCGGCGACGCCGCCGAGGACGCTGAGGAACAACGCGTGGAAGAACGCAGGACGCATGGCCGCGACAACCCCGCCGCACCGCCGCGCGTGACCGAATCCGCGCTGGCGCCGGGCCCGCGGGCAGAATGCGCGCGTCGATCCGCCCTCCCCCAACGCGAACGGCCGCGCCGCCCGAGGGGCGACGCGGCCGTTCGCGGCGAAGACCGGAACCTTCAGCCGCGGCGCATCACAGGTTGCCGATCTTGCCGACGACGCCGTTCGACGTGATCGTGTCGCTCAACGTCGCGAGGCCGAGGATCGCCGACTGCGTGTACAGCTGCAGGCTGTTCAGGCTGGGCGACGGCGGGATCGAGAACGAGTACGTGTGGGTCGTGCCCGCGCTGAACCACGCATTGACGACGTCGAGGTTGGCGCGCAGCTGGCAGCCCGGCTGGCCGAGCCCGAAGAAGCTCAGGTCCGGGATGCCGGCGTCCGACAGGCCGAAGATGTCGACGCCGAGCACGGCCGTCGCCGGGATGTTGCTGACCGACAGGTCCCAGTTGGCCGAAGCCGAGGGGTTCTGCACGGGGCGCGTCGTCGCGGCGAGGGAGAGCGGCAGCACGTCGATGGCGCCGAGGTTGAACGGCGTGGCGTTGAGCAACGTGCGGCTGCCCGGATCGACGTTCGCGCCAGCCGGCGAGTAGCCGACGAGGTAGCCGTTGCCGGTCGTCGGCATCACACCGTACGCGTACGTCACGTCACCGGCGCTGGTGACCTGCATCTGCATGAAGTTGGCGTCGGCCGCGGTGGTGCCGCCGTAGTTGTAGACGCCGTCGTAGGTGATCGTCAGCAGGCTCGCGGTCTCTTCGACCTTGACCTGGCCGCTGCCGACCGCCGCCGGGTTCATGTCGTGCCAACCGAGCGCGTACCAGTCCTGGCTGCCGGCCAGGAACGTCGCCGGCGTCGGCGTGAAGCCGGTGCCGTTGCCCGAGGCCTTCGACACGAAGCCGTTCGAGCAGACGGTCACGCTCGTGCCCCAGCCGGGCGCCGTGAAGCCGTTGGCGAAGGTGTACGTCGCCTCGGAGTCGTCCGTCAGCGTCAGCACCGTCGGCGTCGCGCCGACCGGCTGGAACTGGCCGACGCCCGGGATCACCGTGCTGCCGATCTGCGTCAGCGCCGTGCCACCGAGGTTGAACGTCGCCGCGGCGAAGTTCTGGTAGTACGACGCGTACGAGCTGCCGCAGCCGGCGCCGAGCGTCGTGTTCGTCGCGATGACGCCGACCGGCGGCGCCCACGTGTAGGTCAGGCCGTTGGGGATGACGTTGGCCGGCGCGACGTTGTTGAACAGCATGCCCTGGGTGTTGGCCGTGGCGGCCGTCGACAGGCTCCAGTCGTCATTGACACCCTTGACGTTGGCGCGGTTGTTGACGTTGGCCGGGAAGGCGTTGGTCGGGCCGCGCAGACCGACCTGGTGCAGCGCCGTCGAGGTGACGACGGCAGCGCCCGGCGTGCAGTTGCCGTACACGCAGTTGATCTCGCCGTTCTCCTTCAGGCGGATCTGGAAGTTGAGGTTCGTGCCGGAGGTCGTCGCCAGCGTCGTGCCGTAGCGACGAAAGTTGCTCCACTGCACGATGAACTCCTGGTTCGGCGACGTGCCCTGGACCTCCCAGCGCATCTCCGACCACGGGCCGTAGGCGGTGACCGCCGTGCCGACGCTGTTCGCGGTGGCGACAGCGCTCATCTGGATCGTGTTGCCGGTGATCGACAGCACCGTGGAGCCGATCGGGATGCCGGTGCCGACCAGCGTGTCGCCGACCTGGATCGGGCCGACCGCGTTGAAGTTGGTGATCAGGTCGCTGCCGAGCGTGCGGTCGCCGGAGCTGACGTAGCCACCCTGCAGGTCGCGGCCGCACGCCGAAACGAAGCCGCCGACGGCCGCCGTGCTCGACATGGGCGTGTAGGTCGTGCCGGGGAGGGTCGTGCCGAACGCGATGTGACCGTTCGTCTGCACTTGGACCGTCGTGTACGACGCGAGGTCGTACGGGAACGTGAACGGCAGCGCGACCGTGTACGTGACGTCGTCGAGCGAGACCGTAGACGTCGCGGTCGCGAGCAGCGTGCCGCCCGTGATGGGCGTGTACGTGCCGGCCGTTTGCGTGAACGAGTAGAACGTGCCGACCTGGGCGGAGGCAGCAGCGGCCAACGCAAGCGTCGCCGCGACGGAGGAGAGGAAGCGGAGGTTGGACATGGAGGATTGACGAGGCACGGAGTTGTGGTCCGGGCAACGATCGTGCAAGGCGCCCGATCGTTGCAGATCCGCCGATGGCATCGGCGCATGCAGGTTCCAGACCACGGGAACTATGCCGCGGATGTTGACACGACTTCGCGTGGCCGTCTAGCGGGCCCGAGCGAGTAGACGGACGGAGCGATTGGCAGGCAGACAGGTACGCACGAACGCGGCCAACGCGGCGCGGCCATGCGGCGTCGGCAGAGGCACGACCAGGGCGACACGGCCTCGTGCTGCGCGGCGGCTTTCGCGACGGCGCCCGATGCACGGCCGACCGTAGACGAAGCGCCGCGGCAGCCCGGTTGCCTGCCGCCCTGGCCGGCGACCGGGCGTGCACGACTCGGCGCTGGCGTGGCATCGGCCGCAAACCCGGCGCAAGATGCCTCGATGCGCCTCCTTTCGCGCGGCGTCGCCGTCCTCGCCTTCGCCATGACCATCCCAACGTCTGCCTGCTCCACCCCCGCCGTCTCTGCGCCAGGCGAGCTCGCCCACACCGTCTACTTCTGGCTCAAGCCCGACGCGCCGGCCGACACCGCCGCGGCGATGGTCGCGTTCTACCGAACCGAGGTGGCCCCGCTGCCCGGCGTCCTCCGCGTGCTGGTCGGCGCGCCGCGCCGCGTCGCCACCCCGCGCGACGTCGTCGACGCGAGCTACACGCTGGGCGCGACGACGGTGTTCGCGACCGCAGCCGACGAAGACGTCTGGCAGACGCACCCGGTGCACGAAGCCTTCATCGCCCGCTTCAGCCCGCACTTCGCCAAGGTGCAGGTGTACGACACGCTGGCGCGCTGAGCGTCGACCGCGCGCGGCGGTCAGCGCCGCCGGAAGTACTGGTTGGTCGTCGAGCGCGCGAGGAAGCGGCTCGCCTCCGTGCGCAGCAGGTCGAGCGGTCGCGTGGTCACGTGCGCCGGCGGCCGCCGCAACGCCGCGAACCCGGCGCGCTCGCAGGCTGTGCGCAGCGTCGCCGGCGTGAACGCGTTGATGTGCTCGAGCGGTTGCACCGCCTGGAACTGCTCCCAGGTCGCCGGCGCGTCGAAGCCGCTCGCGTCCGGGACTTCGACGATCAGCAAGCCGCCGGGGCGCACGCGGTCGGCGAGGCCGCGCAGCAGCGTCGCCGGATCGTCGACGTGCTCCAGCACCTGGAAGGCGCTGACGACGTCGACGGGGCCGACGCCGAGCGCGTCGAAGCCCGCGAAGTCGCGCGCGACGACGCGGCGACCGTTGCGTTCCGTGCGCGTCGCGCTGAAGTCGATGCCGAACGCATCGCACCCGAACAACGCCGCAGTCGCGACCTGCGCGCCGTCGCCGCAGCCGAAGTCGAGCCAGCGCAGCGGCCGGCCGAGCGGTCCGAGCAGCGCCGCCGCACGCAGCACGTGCTTGACCATCTGCCGCCCGGTCTCGAACGCGGCCTCGCGGTGGCTGGCTTCGAATCGTTCGATCTGGCGCGCGTCGATCCACCGGCTGTAGAGCGTCGCGAGCCACTCCGGCGTCAGGATGTCGCGGTGGTACGCGAAGGCGCACCGCGGGCAGCGCACGAGCGTGAACGTCGCGCCGGCGAGCGCGCCGTCCACGTCGCCGGAGTAGCCGTAGCGACCGATCCACTCGCGCACGGGCGCACGGGCGCATCGAGGAAGGCGCCGGTCCAGATGGCGTCGCCGCCGGGCGCGTCGCAGAGCGGGCACCACGCACGAGCGCGGAACGCGGCGCGGGGCGACGCATCGTTCGTCGGCGTAGCTCCAGACATTCGAGCGTCCAGTTGTCGGCGTGCCACGGCCGCAGACGGTCGGCAGCGGGCGTCGGGTCGTCAGGGCGGACACACTCGCGAACGCGAGGGCTCCGTGGGACGGTTCCTCATGGGCGGCTTACGCAGTCAGGTCCTGCAGCCAAGCCTCACAGCCAAGTCCAACAGCCAGGTCTTCAACGACCCGGAAGCGGGAAGGAAAACTGGTCGGGGCGAGAGGATTTGAACCTCCGACCTTTGCGTCCCGAACGCAACGCTCTACCAAGCTGAGCCACGCCCCGACCGGGCGATGTACGACCTTTCGGCCGTAGATCGGACGGAAGAAGGTAGCGAGGCGGACGCACTTGGTCAAGTTCGCGTCCGCCGCATTCGCACCTGACTGCGAAGCCGTAGGCGAAGGGCCGTTGCCATCGGCTGCCGCAGGGGTCGCGTTCTGGGACGCAGCGCCCCCCCATGCGGATTGGATGCGTCGACTCGTCCGCCAGCCGCCGTCGCCCCCCCGCCGCAGGCCTCGGCCGGTTCGGCGCGCGCCATGCGGGGCCAGCGCGCCCGCGACCGGCACCGCCCTGCGGCCACCGC
>JBEITC010000374.1:0-4145 GCA_040375075.1 Planctomycetota bacterium
GCTCGTGCGCCGTGGCGCCACCGCCGATCTCGCCGCCATCGTCGCTGCCGCCGACGCCGAGTCGCCATGGGCGACGCTGGCCGCGGCCGACGCGCTGCGCACGCTGTGGGCCAAGGCGTCGGCGACCGAGCGCGCGCGCGCCCGCGCCGCGTTGGCGCGCAGCGACAGTGCGACGCTGCGCGCGCTCGAACTCGACGCCCTGCTGCCCGGGCCGGCCGACGTCGTCGTCGCGCCAGCGCCGGGACCGGTCCGCGCGATGGTGGCGCTGGCGCTGCTCGGACTCGCGCTCGCCGGCTTCTGGGCGCGCGAACGCTCGTTGCTCGCCCGCGCGCCGGCCTGAGGCGCGTCAGACGACGACCATCGTCTCGGCCAGCGGCCGGCGCGTCGTCGCCGCGATCGGGACCACGCAGTCGTCGGCTGGATGGCCGACCGGGATCAGCAGGAACGGCCGCTCGTGGTCGGGCCGGCCGAGGGCTTCGCGCAGGAAACCCATCGGGCTCGGCGTGTGCGTCAACGTCGCCAAGCCCGCCATCTGTGCCGCGGCGAGGAACATGCCGCACGCGATGCCGACCGACTCCTTGGGGTAGTAGACCTGTCCACCGTCGTCGGCCTGCAGCATCAGGAACACCACGACCAGCCACGGCGCAGTCGTCAGGAACTCCTTGTTGGCGTCGGTGCCGAGCGGCGCGAGGTCGGCGAGCCACTCGTCGTTGGCGCGCCGCCCGTAGAAGGCCCGCTCTTCCTGCTCGGCGCCTTCGCGGATGCGGCGCTTGGTCGCCGGATCCTGCACGCAGACGAAGCGCCAAGGCTGCTTGTTGGCGCCGTTGGGCGCGGTGGTCGCGCAGCGCACCAGCGCTTCGATCGTCGCCCGATCGACCGGCCGGTCGGAGAAGTGGCGCACGGTCCGGCGGCGGCGCAGGACCTCGTGGAACGCCCGCGCCGCCTCGGCGGGCGGCGCGTCGGGGACGTGGCGGTCGGCGTAGGGGACGAAGCGCGGGTCGGCGATCACCCGCGCAATGGAGCCGCGGCGGGCCGCGGCGTCCATCAGGAGCGACCCGCGCTCACATCACGTCGATCACCGCCGGCGTCGACAGCTCGATCGACGCGGCGCTGAAGCCGACCGACTGGAACAGCACCTTGCCGCTGAAGCCGGCGGGGATCGCCGGGGTCGGCACGCTGCCGAAACCGAAGGGCGTGGCGGCGACCGTGTAGAACAGCAGGCTCGGGATGTAGAGGTCGGGGAAGTAGAGCTGGCTGAAGGGGAAGGCCGGCATGGAGCCCGGCACGACCGGCGAGACGATCTCGAGGAACACCAGGTTGAAGGCGAACGGGCTGCCGATGTCGACCTGCGAGGCGCCGGCCGGCGCGCCGGCGGGGAACACGTTCATCACGTGGTTGACCGGCTCCATCACGTAGCGGTTGGCGTGCTCGAGCGCGAAGGCGTTGACGTGGCTGGGGACGCCGACGCCGACGACCGGCGGCCGCACGCCGCTCTGCATGCCCGACGTCGGGCCGGCGCCGCACGGCGTGCCCATCGGCGCGCACGGGCCGTTCCAGATCTGGCCGCCGCCGGCCGTCGTCAGCAGGCTGGCGCCGGTGCCATTCTCGACCGCGAAGATCAGGTGCGGCGACGTCACCACGATGCCCGCCGTGCAGCCGAGCCAGGTGTTGAACATGCCGTTCCAGTCGAAGTCGAGCGCCTCGAGGTCGCCGGCGGCCGGCACGCACGCGCCGAAGCGATCGGCGACGTTGGCGCTGGCGACCATCAGGTCGACCTGCGCCTCGCTCAGGATCACGATCGCCGAGTTGGGCAGCACGCCGGCGACGCGCATGTCGATCGTGTAGGTCAGCGCCGCCGGCGGCACGACGACCACCGCGCCGTCCTGCACGATCATCGGGCCGCACGCGGTGTTCGCCGGCACGTCGCTGTCGAGCGAGAAGAACACGCCGAACTGCGGGTGGAACGCGATCGCGTCGACGTCGATCGGCGTCGGCAGCGGCAGGCCGAGCGCCTGGTTGAACTGCTCGCGGGTCATGAAGTGCTCGACCTGGCCGTCGAGGCCGCCGGCGTCGCGGACGATGCGGGCAACGTCGCCCGGGCGGAACGGCAGCGCGCTGACCGCGTTGCCCATCGGCGCCGAGACCGACCAGAACACGGTGCGCTGGTTCTCCCAGCCGATCGCGGTGGCGGAGCGGTTCGCCATCAGCGCGTCGACGCTGCCGAACAGCGTGGGGTTGTGGATCACGCCGTCGGCGTTCTCGTCGCCGGCCATCGTCGCGTAGGCCGTGCGCGGCGCCCACTTCTCCGCCGACAGGTTGGCGCAGCCGGCGGTCGTGCCCCACTCCAGCACCGCGGTCTCGTTGGGCCGCAGGAAGCGCAGCACGGTGCCGCCGCTGCCGGACAGGGCGAGTTCGGGCTGCGAGAACGAGATCAGGCCGTTGGCGCCCTGGGCGGCGGCGGCGGCGGCGAGGGCAAGGGCGGCGAGGGCGATGCGGGTGGCAGGACGGGCGTTCATGGCTGTCTCCGGTTCGATGGGTTGGTGCTCCCCCCGAGAAGGACCGGCCGGCGGCGAACGCACGCGCCGCGCCCGGAAAATCCGCGCACTCCCCCCGGCCCGGGCCGCGCCGCCTCCGCGCTGGCCGCACGGTCCGTCCGGGGCGAAGATCCAGCCCCCATGACCTCCCCCGGCCAGCCGAGCGACGACCTGCCCCAGGCGGTCGAGGATGCCGTGCTGGCCGTGCTCGACGGCGACGAAGCGCGCCGCGACGACGGCTTGCTCGCCGTGCTGCGCGCGCATCCAGCCCACGAGCCGACGATCCGCCGCTGGCTCGCCGCCGTCGGCGTGGCCGTGCCGGCGACGGTCGTCGCCGCGAACCGCCCAACCGCCGGCGGCGCTGCGGCGGAGTTCGACGCCCAGACGCCGCTGCCCGCGCCGCTTGGCCCGTACGTGCTGCTCGAGCGGCTCGGCCGCGGCGGCTTCGGCACGGTGTTCCGCGCCGAGCAGATCGAGCCGATCCGGCGGTTCGTCGCCATCAAGGTGCTCAACCCCGGCATGGACTCGCGCGACGTGCTGGCGCGCTTCGCCGCCGAGCGCGAGGCGCTCAACCGGATGGACCATCCCGGCATCGCGCGCCTGCTCGACGCCGGCACGACGCCGAAGGGTCGGCCGTACTTCGCGATGGAGCTCGTCGCGGGCCCGACGCTGCTCGCCCACTGCCGCAAGAAGTCGCTGACGGTCCAACGCCGCGTCGAGCTGTTCCTGCTGGCGCTCGACGCCATGCAGCACGCACACCAGAAGGGCATGCTGCACCGCGACCTCAGCAGCAACAACGTGCTGGTCGCCGAGGTCGACGGCCGGCTGCAGCCGAAGATCATCGACTTCGGCATCGCCAAGTCGCTGGAGGACCCGCTGCTCGCCGGCGGCGCGCTGACGCTGCGCGGCACGCTGATGGGCACGCCGGAGTACATGAGCCCCGAGCAGGCCGAGGGCCGCGTCGACGAGATCGACACGCGCAGCGACGTCTACGCCCTCGGCGTGCAGCTCTACGAACTGCTGACCGACCAGCTGCCGATCCCGAGCGTCACGCTGCGCGCGCGCGGCATCGCCGGCATCGCCGACGTGGTGCGCACCTACCAGCCGGCGCTGCCGAGCGACGCGGCGCCGCGCGAACGTCGGCGCGCGCTGCGCGGCGACCTCGACGGCGTGCTGCGCAAGGCGCTCGCCAAGGCCAAGGAGGAGCGCTACGGCAGCGTCGGCGAGTTCGCCGGCGACCTGCGCCGCCACCTCGCCGACGAACCGATCGACATCGCGCTGCCGTCGGCGTGGACGCGCGCGCGCAAGTTCGTGCGCCGGCATCGCGCGGCGTCCGCCGTCGCGGCCGTCGCCGCGGCCTGCCTGCTGGCGACGATCGGCGCGCTGGTGCACGCGCTCGACGCCGCGACGGCCGCGGCCGCCGAGGCCGACCACATGCGCCAGCAGAGCGCGGCCAAGGCCGACGCCGGCTTCCTGCTGCTCGCCAACGCCGAGAAGAAGTTGGGGCACGCGGCCGCGGCGGACGCGGCCTACCGCCGAGCGTTGGACGTGCGGGCGCTCGACGCGCAGCAGAAGGACCGCCCGTCGGTTGGGACGCCGTAGCGGCCCAGC
>JBEITC010000645.1:0-1723 GCA_040375075.1 Planctomycetota bacterium
CGGACCGGTCTACTGGCAGGGGAGAACGACCGACGGCCGGCTGGCGGTTTTCGAGGGGAAGACCTTCAGGCATCCGGTCTGGCGGATGGCGGCCGATGCCGTTTGGCTGGCTGGCATCCGGCAGGCCATCGGCCGGGCGCGGGCCGCGCTTGCGCGCTGCCGACCGCGGCGACGAAGGTCGCGCGCTGCTCCTTGCGCACGCGCACCGTGGCGCCGGCGAGCGCGGCTTCGGGCACGTGCTCGGCGAGCTGCGCCAGCGCGCGCGCAGCGATCGCGTCGACGGTCTGGCTGTCGAGCGAGCGGTCGCCGCCGGACAGCAGCGCGCACTGCCGCGGGTCGCCGCCGGGCGTGCGCAGCAGGAAGTGGAACGGCGCGCCGTCGACGAGCGCCACCACCGGACCGTCGTCGGGCAGCGGCGGCGCGTCCGGCGCGAGCGTGACGTAGGCGCTGACGATCGGCGAACCGTCGAGCCGGCCAAGCGGCTCCGGCAGCGACGGCAACGCGGCGCGCAGCGCGAACCACGGCAGCGCCGAGACGACGACGTCGCCGGGCTGCAGGACGATGCGTTCGCCGGTGGCGAGCACGATGGCGGTGAGGTCGGGCGTCGGGGCGCCGTGGTGACCGGCGGCCGCCGGCCGCGGGGCGTGTCCACGGTCGTCAGCAGTCGGCGCGTTCGCCGATCGCGCGGCGCGTCCACGGTCGTAAGCAGTCGGCGTCGCCGATCGCGCGCCATGTCCACGCTCATCATCAGCCCCGACCGCCGCGCCACCCCCCAACTCGAACCCCTCGACCCGCGCCCCACAGCGCACCGCCACCCCCACGGCCGCGAGCGCACGCGGCGCTGGATCGCCGAACACCTCGCCCCACGGCCGCGTCGGCAGCCAGAACGCGGCGCGCGCCGCGCTGCCGGTGAACGCTTCGCGCAGCGTCACCAGGAAGTCGGCGGCGGCGCACTGCTCCGGCTCGACGTTCATGATCGCGCGGCACAGCGGTCGCCACAGGTGCGCGTCGGGAGCGCCGGTCTGGCGGTTGTGCGCCAGCCACTCGGCGAGCGTGCGGTCCTTGCCGGTCGGCAGCAGCGCCTTGGCCATGCCCCACAGCGCCCGCAGCCGCGCGCCGAACGGCAGGCCGAAGCGGCACAGCGCCAGCGGCAACGCCAGCGGCACCGGCAGGCGCGACAGCTTCAGGTGCAGCACGCGGCCGCCGCGCGCGCGGTAGGCCATCGCGAGCGCGCGATCCTGCTGGAACAGCCCTTCGGTGCCGAGCCGCCGCAGCAGCGCGCGCGTGCTGCGGTAGCAGCCGAGCATCGCGTGCGGGCCGTTGTCGAGGCGCCGCGCGGCGGCCTTGTCGAACGACGAGAACGCGCGGCCGCCGAGCCACCCGCGCGACTCGAGCAGCGTCGTGCGGTACCCGCGCTCGGCGAGCAGGAAGCTCGCCTGCAGGCCCGCGACACCGCCGCCGAGCACGTACGCGGCGGGGACGCGACGCGCGGACGCAGCATCTGTCGCGCTCGCGTGCGCAGCCGGCGCCGACGCCTTCGCCGTCGTCACGGCCGCACTCCGGCGAACACCTGCAGCGCCAGCCACGCCTTCTTGGCCTTGCCGACGCGCACGCGCGGGCCGCGCAGGTCGGCGTCGGGCGCGCGCAGCCTGGCGAGCAGTTCGCCGTACACGGCGCCCATCACGCGCGCGGGCACCAGCGCGCGGCGATCGGCGCGCGGCAG
>JBEITC010000625.1:0-1852 GCA_040375075.1 Planctomycetota bacterium
CCTGTTGCGGCTCGACGCCGAGGGCCGGGCGTGGCAGCGACAGCGCGGCGGCGGCTGGACGCTGCCGGCTGCGCTGCCCGCGCCGGCCGCGAGCGAACCCGTGCGCCTGCCGCCGAAGCCGCGGCGCGTCGTCGAGCACGCGCGCATGCACGGCATCGCGCTGGCGATGCTGGGCATCGGCGCCGCCGTGCTGCTCCGGTCCCTGTACGTCGGCTGACGGCGCGCCGCAGCACGGGCGCAGGCCATTGCCCCACGTCCGGCCGCGCAGGAAACGTTGCAGTGGCGCGACAACCTCCGGGCGCGGTGGCTGGCGTCCGGGCCTAGCGTGAGTCCATGCCTCGCCTCGCCGTCGCCGCACTGTGCGCCGCGCAGTCGCTCGCCGTGGTCGTCGCCCAGGACTTCGCGCGCGACGTCGCGCCCGTGTTCGCCGCGAAGTGCGTCGGGTGCCACGGCCCGGACAAGCAGCGCAGCGGCTACCGGCTCGACGTGCGCGCGAGCGCGTTGCAGGGCGGCGAGTTGTCGGCGCCGAACATCGTGCCGGGCGACAGCGCCAACAGCCCGCTGGTGCGCTACGTCACCGGCGCCGATCCCGACCAGCGCATGCCGCCGGAGGGCGAACCGCTGACCGCGGACGAGGTCGCCGCCATCCGGCGCTGGATCGACGCCGGCGCCGTCTGGCCGGAGTCGGCGAGCGCGCCGGTCGCCGATCCGCGCGACTGGTGGAGCCTGCGACCGATCGCGAAGCCGACGCCGCCCGCGGCGACCGCCAATCCGATCGACGCCTTCGTGCGCGCGCGCCTCGCCAGCGAAGGGCTCGCCATGGCCCCCGCCGCCGACGCGCGCACGCTGCTGCGGCGCGTGTCCTTCGACCTGATCGGCCTGCCGCCGACGCCCGAGGAGGTCGACGCCTACCTCGCCGATCCGGATCCGGCGAAGCACCAGAAGCTCGTCGATCGCCTGCTCGCGTCGCCGCGCCACGGCGAGCGCTGGGCGCGCCACTGGCTCGACGTCGCGCACTACGCCGACACGCACGGCTTCGACAAGGACAAGCCGCGCGAGCACGCGTGGCCCTACCGCGACTACGTCGTGCGCGCGCTCAACGCCGACACGCCGTACGCGCGCTTCGTCGAAGAGCAGATCGCCGGCGACGCGCTGTTCCCGGGCACGCGCGATGGCCTCGAGGCGCTCGGCTTCCTCAGCGCCGGGCCGTGGGACCTGATCGGCCACGAGGAGCTCCCCGAGGACAAGATCGACGGCAAGTTCGCGCGCCACTTCGACCGCGACGACATGGTCGGCAACGCCATCGGCGCGTTCGCCAGCGTCACCGCGCAGTGCGCGCAGTGCCACGACCACAAGTTCGACCCGATCCCGCAGGCCGACTACTACGCGCTGCAGGCGGTGTTCGCCGCGATCGACCGCACCAACGTGCGCTACGACCGCGACCCGGCGGTGGCGGCGCGTCGGCGCGAGCTGACGGCGACGCGCGCGCGGCTGCAGGCCGAGGTGGCCGCGATCGACGCGGCGTTCGCCGCCGCCGCCGGCGAGGAGCTCGCCGTGCTCGACCGCGAACTCGCGCGCGCCGAGCGCCCGGCCGACGCGCCGGAGTTCGGCTACCACAGCGAGCTGGCCGCGACGCCGGCGGCGGCGAAGTGGGCGCAGGTCGACCTCGGCGCGAGCAAGGCGTTCGACGCGGTGACGCTGCTGCCGTGCCACGACGACTTCGCCGGCATCGGCGCCGGCTTCGGCTTCCCGGCGGCGTTCCGCGTCGACGCGTCGGACGATCCGACGTTCGCGCAGGGCGTCGCGACGCTCGCCGCCGGCACGCGCGCGCAGCTCGGCACGCCGCGCACCG
>JBEITC010000010.1:0-25602 GCA_040375075.1 Planctomycetota bacterium
CCGCCGCCGCGGCGCTCGTAGCCACCGCCGCCACCGCCGCCACCTTCTTCACCGCCGCCCGCGCCGGCGCGGCCGCCGACGAACTGGAAGTTCTCGACGACGACTTCGAGCTTGTTGCGCTTGCCGCCTTCCGGCGTCTCCCACGTCGAGTACTCGAGGCGACCCTCGACGAACAGCTGGCTGCCCTTCTTGACGTACTGCTGCAGCACCTCGGCCTGACGGCCCCAGGCGGTCAGGTCGAGGAAGCAGGTCGACTCCTTCTGCTCGCCGTTCTGCGACCACTTGCGGTTGATCGCCATGCCGAACTTGGCGAGGGCCTGGCCGCTCTGCGTATGGCGCAACTCGACGTCGCGCGTGAGGTTGCCGAGGAGAATGACTTTGTTGAAGTTCGCCACTGGGTGCTCTCGATCGCTGGGGGATTTCGGTCTGCGGGAGCAGTCCTGACCTGGGACTGCCCCGGCCCCCCATCCTAGACCTCCCCGAAAAATACGCTAACCTCGTCTGCTGTGACTTCGCCCACCCCCCAAGCGGATCGTCGGCAAGCGCCCCGCGCCGCCGGTTCCTTCCCGGTCAAACTCTCGAACAAGGCCGACGCCGAACCGGCGTTGCTCCGCGACATCTCGGAGAAGGGCATGGCGTGCACCTCGCCGACCGAGGTGCCCGAGATGACGCTGGTCAGCCTCGACTTCGCCTTTCCGGGCGCGAGCGAGCGGCACACGGTCAAGGGCGCAGTCGTGCGCTGCGAGCCGATGATCGGGCAGAAGGGCCGCCGCGAGTGGGACGTCGCCGTCTACTTCACCGAGATCACGCCGGTGACGAAGGCCGCCGTCCGCAACTACGTCGCGAAGGGCAAGAAGGTCTGACCGGTCGGCGCGCCTGCGCGCGCCGTCAGCGTCGCTGCGCCAACAGCACGCGACCGATGCCGGCGAGATCGGGCAGCAGGCGCGCGTCCGCAAGGAACGGCTGCGCTGCGAGCAAGGCGAGCGCCGGCTCGCTCGCGCCGACGCCGGTCTCGGCGACGAACCAGCCGCCCGGGCGCAGATGACGCTCGAGGCCGGCGACGATCGGCCGATAGCACGACAGCGCGTCGCCCGCGGCGCTGAACAAAGCCAGCGGCGGCTCGAAGGCCGCGACGTCGGCGGCCAGTCCTTCGCGCTGCTCCGGATCGATGTACGGCGGGTTGCTGACCACGAGGTCGAAGCGCTCGTCGTCGGCGATCGGCTCCCACCACGATCCGTGGCGCAGCGCCACCCGCTCGCCGAGGCCATGGAGGGCGACGTTCGCGGCGGCGACGGCGAGCGCGTTCTGGCTCTGGTCGACGGCGACGACGCGCGCGTCGGGCCGCGCGCTCGCCAGCGCGATCGCGATCGCGCCGCTGCCCGTGCCGAGGTCGAGCGCGGTCCCGCCGGCCGGCAGGCGTTCGAGCGCGTGGCCGACGACTTCCTCGGTCTCCGGCCGCGGGATCAGGGTCGCCGGCGACACCGCGAGTTCGAGGCCGCGGAAGCTCCAACTGCCGAGCAGGTAGGCGACCGGCTCGCCCTCGCCTCGGCGCGCCAACAGGGCGCGCATCGCGGCGCGCTCCTGCTCGTCCATCGGCCGATCGTGCGCGAGGTACAACTGCAGGCGCGTCAGCTTCAGCACGTGGCCGAGCAGCAGCTCGGCGGAGCGCTTGGGCGCGTCGACGCCGCGCTTGTGCAGCCAAGCCTCGGCGCCGCGCAACACGGACAGCACCGTGTGCGCAGGCGCCTCGCTGGCGCCGCTCGGCGGCGAGCCGGTCACCGCGCCGCGCTCACTTGCGCTTGCGCTCGGCCGACGCCTGCATGCGGGCGGCCTTGTCGGCCTTGTTCTTCTTGGCGCCGCCGACGATGCCGCCGACGAAGCCCAGCTCGGCCATCAGCGCGCCGAGGAACACGAAGACGTTGCCGACGCCGAGCAGGCGCCAGAAGCCCTCGACGCGGACCGACGCGGCAGCGTCCTTCATGATCGCGCCGCCCATGTCCTTGAACATGTCGGCCCAGCTCGCCGAGAAGGTGAACCAGTCGCCTTCCTTCATCCAGCCGGCCTTGATCGCCTGCGCGTGCGCGGCGGTGGCGTCGAAGGCGGTGAGGTTGAGGATGCTGCCGATCAGCGGCACCGCGGCGAACAGCAGCCACTTGAGGCCGACCGGGCGGTTGTTGGCGATCGAGGCCCACCACGACCACACCATCGCGACGGCGATCAGCGTGTAGAAGCCGCCGCTCATCGTCATGAAGCCGGAGCGCGACAGGTCGGCGCTGATCGGCATCATGCAGCCGGCGAACATCACGACGCCGGAGAACAGGAAGCGGTAGAAGCTGACGTCGCGGCAGTACGGGTTGTAGGCCGGGGCCGGCAGGCCCGAGCGCATCAGCTGCAGCATGGCGTCCGAGCTGCCCATGCCGCCGCCCGCGTCCATCGGGGCCGCTTCGATCGGCTCAAGGGGTTCGAGCGTCGCGAGGTCTTGGGGCGCGGGATCGGTCATCGTGTCGACTCCAGTCGGATAGCGAGGGGAAACGGGGTCCGAAGGCGCGGGATCGTGGCGGAAGGAGCCCCGCCAGTCACGCAGGAATCGGCCCTGGACGCTCTACGGTCGATGGCCGGCGGCGGTTCAGCGGACGATCGAGAATCCGCCCCGCCGCGCGACGCGGCGACGGCCGGCTCACAAGGCTTCGATGCGGCGCTCGCGCGCGTCCGTCTGCAGGGCCTGCACCACCGGGTCCATCTTGCCCTCCATCACCTGCGCCAACGAGAAGTTGCGGTTGAGGCGGTGATCGGTCAGGCGGTCCTGCGGGAAGTTGTAGGTGCGGATGCGGTCGCTGCGGTCGCCGCTGCCGACCTGCTCCTTGCGCTCGGCGGCGCGGGCGGCGTCGGCGGCGCGCTTCTGCGCGTCGTAGATGCGCGAGCGCAACACGACCATCGCCCGCTGGCGGTTCTTCAGCTGGCTGCGCTCCTCCTGGCAGGCGACGACGGTGCCCGTCGGGATGTGCGTGATGCGCACCGCGGACTCGGTCTTGTTGACGTGCTGGCCGCCGGCGCCGCTCGAGCGGTAGGTGTCGACGCGAAGGTCCTTGTCGTCGATCTTGACCTCGACCTCCTCGGCCTCGGCCAGCACGGCGACGGTCGCCGCCGACGTGTGCACGCGCCCCTTCGCCTCGGTCTCGGGCACGCGCTGCACGCGGTGGCCGCCGGACTCGAACTGCATCGCCTGGAAGACGTTCTTGCCGCGCAGCGCGAAGACGATCTCCTTGAAGCCGCCCTGCTCGGCGGGCGTGGCGTCCATCGGCTCGAACGACCACCCCATGCGCGTGGCGTAGCGCTGGTAGAGCGTGCACAGGTCGCGCGCGAAGAGCGCAGCTTCCTCGCCACCGGTGCCGGCACGGATCTCGACGATGCAGTCGCGGCGATCGTCGGAGCCCTCGGCGAGCAGCGAGTCGACGAGGCCGTCGACTGCCGGCTGCACGCGCTCGCGCAGATCGGGCAGTTCCGCCGCGGCCAACTCCGCCATGTCGCGATCAGAGCCCGCCGCCATCAGCTCGCAGTCGGCGATCTCCTGCGTCAACTTCTGGTAGGCGCGGTACTGATCGACGATGGGCGTGGCGAGGCCCAGCTCCTTGTTGAGCGCCGCGAGGCGTTCGGGCCGCTCGATCACCTTGGGATCGGCGGACTGGGCCAACAGTTCCTGCACGCGGGCGGCGAGCCCGTCGAGCTTCTGCTGGATCTTCGGACGCAGTCCGGTCACGCGAGGGTTTCCTCAGGCGTGGCCACGTGCGGGCTGGTCCGGCGCGCGGGAGTCCGCCTTGCGGCGGCCTCCTCGCCCCCCTAGGCCTTGGCGGCCTCGCCCTTGCCGTAGCGCTTGCGGAACTTGTCGACGCGGCCGGCCGTGTCGACGAACTTCGCCGCGCCCGTGAAGAACGGGTGGCACGCCGAGCAGATGTCGGTGCGGACCTCGGACTTCACCGAGCGGGTCGTGAACTTGTTGCCGCAGGCGCAGGTGACCGCGCAGTCGGTGTACTTCGGATGGATGTCGGCTTTCATGGCGGACGGCGCGCAGACACGCGCCAAGTGGGGCGAAGAGTGTAGAGCCGAGCCGCCGCGGGTCAACGCCCGAGACCGGGATGCAGGATCAAGGCACCCAACCAAGCAGCGAGCGCAGTTCCGCCGGCGCCATCGGTGCGTCGGCGACGCGCACCTGACCGGGCGGCACGGGCCGAGCCGCGGCCAAGGCCCCCACGGCCGCCGCAAAGGCTGCCCGGGCCGCCGGCGACCACTGCGCCAGCGGCGCCGCCGGCACCAGGATGCCCGCCGGGCCGCTGCCCGCGAGCGGGCCGGCGAATGGCCGGGCGGGACGACGCAGTGCCAGGCTGCCGTCGGCGAGCACCGCCAGCACCGGCGCTACGTCCGGGGCCAACGCCGACAGGCCGACGGCGACGTGGATCGGCGCATCCGAGGCGCGCACGGGGAAGCCCAGGCGCTCGACCGGTCCCGGCTCGGCTTCGGCCCGCTGCTGCGCGGCGCGGGCGCGCGCGGCCGTCGCCTGGGCTGCCTCCTCGGCGCGCACGAAGTGATGCAGCGCAGCGAGCGCGCCGCCAGCGAGCGAAGCCGCGGCGACGAGGCGCCACGCCAGCTTCGCCCCGGGCGACGTCACCGCGCCCCCCGCAGGTCGGCGAGCAGTTCCTGCACCGCCTCGACGGAGAGTCCGACGACCGTGTCGACGCGGCCGCTCAGCACGCGAAAGAACGCCTGCGCGTCGTCCTGCACGCCGTAGCCACCTGCCTTGCCGCGCCACTGGCCCGAATCGAGGTAACGCCGCAGCGCCGCAGCGTCGGGCAGGCCGCAGACGACCTCGGAGCTCGCGACCCGCATGCCGCGGAAGCCGCTCGGATCGTGGCGCAGGAAGTGCGCGGTGTGCACGCGGTGCGCGCGACCCGCGAGCGCCGTCAACATGGCCGCAGCGTCGGCGGCGTCGCGCGGCTTGCCGAGTTCGCGGCCATCCAGGTCGACAACGGTGTCGACGGCGAGGATCGGCGCGGAGTGGTCGACCGCGACCGCGCCCTCGCCCTTGCGCGTCGCGCGGGCGATGGCGTGCGCGCGCGGATCGCCGACGACGCTGGCGTGCTCGTCGCCATCGCCGACGTATTCGGGGCCCGGTTCGCAGAGCGTGAATCGCAAGCCGGCGGCCGTCAGCAGATCACGGCGCCGCGGCGAGGTCGACGCGAGTTGAAGATCGAGCGGCGAGGCCACGTCGACCATGCTCGCGCCCGAAGCGGCGGACGCAAGCCGCATCGTCTGCGGGTCGGCGGCATGGCCGGCAGCCCGTGACGGCTGCCCGTGACTGCCTGCCCGAGACCGCCTGCCCGAGACTACCTGCCCGAGACGCCGCCCGCTCAGTTTGCAGTGCGGCGCTTGCCGGCCGGCGCGAGGCAGGCGAGCAAGCAGGCAGGCGAAAGCGGGTGCGTGAGGTTCGGCTTCTTGCCGGCGAGTTGCGCACCGACGTCGAGCGGCAGGCACGCGTACGGCTTCAGCAGCGCGCGCACCTCGTCGACGAACTTGTTGGACGCAGCGCCCTCCCAGCCGAGGCGCTGCTGGGCGCGCACCGTCGACTTGTCGGAGAAGACGACTTCTTCGAGGTTCAGCAGCGTGGTCAGGAAGTGGACGACGTGCGACTGCAACGCCGGGACGCGCTGGAAGAACGTGTTGCGGTCGCCGATGCCGGCGTCGCGCAGGAAGCCGAGGTTGACGCCGTTCTGGTCGTTGTAGATCTGCGCCACGGAGTCGCGGACGGCGAGGCAACGGTCGAACAGCCGCGGGATCGGCATGTCGCGCAGCAGATCCTCGACCTCGAACGCCTCCGTGACGCGGAACTCGTTGCGGTCGACGAAGCCCTCGGCGATGCGGCGCCGGGCTTCCTGGCCGTAGCCGCACGGCATGCCATCGGCGAAGTAGATGTGCAGCACCGCGTCGACGAGGTCGAGCTTGGGCAACGGCTGCCCGTCGACGGGCGCCGGCGGTGGCGGCAGATCGGCGAGCACAGCCTTGAGGGCCTTGAGCGTCGCCTCGAAGTGCTCCGCCGTCGGCGCCAGGGCCGCGCGCGGATCGGGCGGCGCTTCGGGCGCGGCAGGAGCCTTCGTCGTCTTCTTCTTCGTCGTCACCACGACCTCACAACTTGGCGGACGGAAGCCCGCCCGGGGCACGCAGGGAAACGGAATGCTCGAAGCGCCGTCCCGGGTCACCCCGGAACGACGGCAACGGGCCGCGCGTCAGGTCACTTCTTCGGGGCGGCGGCGCGGGCGGCCTTCTCGGCGCGGCGCTGCGCCTTCGGCTTGCGCACCTTCTTCTTCGGCGCGACGAACGGCGCGGGCTTGCCCTTGCTCTTGGCTCGCTCCGCCTTCTTCGTCACCGGCACCGTCATGCCAGCCTTCTCGATCATCTGCGCGACGGTGTCAGACGGCTTCGCGCCGACCGACAGCCAGTACTGGATGCGGTCCGCGTTGAGCTTGACCTGCTCCTGGGCGCGCGGCATCAGGGGGAGGAAGTAACCGAGCGCCTCGATGATGCGACCGTCGCGCGGGAAACGCGGGTCGGTGGCCACCACGCGGTAGGTCGGGTGGTTGAGGCGTCCAAATCTCTTCAGGCGAAGCGTGACTGCCAAGGGAAACTGTCTCCGTACGTCAGGAGCGGCGAAAGGGGCGAGAATCCAAGCAGACAAGGGCCGCCTGCGCCAGCGGTTTTCCGCCGCGATCGGGGGTTTCCGACGCCGAAGCGCGCCGCCGTCAGCGTCTGCGGCCGCCCGGAAACCCCGGAAAGCCGCCGCCAGGGAAGCCGCGCGGCGGCTTGCCGCCCATGCCACCGAGGCCGCCCAGACCGCCAAGCCCACCCGGCCCACCCATGCCGCCGCCCAAGAGGCCGCCGAGCCCGCCCATGCCGCCGCCGCCGCCCGGCATGCCGGGGAAGCCCCCGCCCTTGCCGAGCTTCTTCATCAGGTCCTGCATCATCTTGAACTGCTTGATGAGCCCGTTGACCGCGTCGAGGTCGTTGCCCGACCCGGCGGCGATGCGGCGACGGCGCGGCAGGTCGATGATGTCGGGCCGCTGGCGCTCGCGCGGCGTCATCGACTGGATCATCGCCTCGATGCGCTTCATCGGCGCGTCGTCGAGATCGACGTCCTTCATCATCGAACCCATGCCCGGCAGCATGCCGAGCACCTTCTTCAGCGGGCCGAGCTTCTTGATCATGTTCAGCTGGCCGAGGAAGTCCTCGAAGTTGAACTGGCCCTTCTGCAGCTTCTTCGCGGCCGCTTCGGCCTCGCGCTCGTCGATGACCGACTGCGCCTTCTCGACGAGGCCGACGACGTCGCCCATGCCGAGGATGCGGCCGGCCATGCGCGACGGATCGAACTCCTCGAGGTCGTCGGGCTTCTCGCCGACGCCCGCGAACAGGATCGGCCGGCCGGTGACCTTGACGATCGACAGCGCGGCGCCGCCGCGGGCATCGCCGTCGACCTTGGTCAGGATCAGGCCGTGCAGCGGCAGGCGCTCGTGGAACGCCTTCGCGGAGTTGACGGCGTCCTGGCCGAGCATCGCGTCGCAGACCAGCAGCACGCCGGCGGGATTCGTCAGCGCGTGCACCTGCTGCACTTCCTGCATCAACGGCTCGTCGACGTGCAGGCGGCCGGCGGTGTCGAGGATGACGACGTCGTGGCCGCGCGCCTTGGCGAACTCGACGCCGGCCTTGCAGACCTCCGGCGGGCGCTTGTTGGTCGGCTCGGCGTAGACCGCGATGCCGAGTTGCTTGCCGAGGCTCTGCAACTGCTCGACGGCGGCCGGGCGCTGCAGGTCGGCGGCGACGAGCAGCGGGTTCTTCTTCTTGTTCTTGCGCAGCCACAGCGCCAGCTTCGCGCAGGTGGTCGTCTTGCCGCTGCCCTGCAGGCCGCACATCATCAGCACGAGCGGCACGGTCGGCGACGTCGGCAGGCCGACCTGCTGGCCGCCGAGCAGCTCGGTCAGCGCGTCGTGGAAGCACTTGACGAACTGCTGCCCGGGCTCGACCGCGTCGATGACCTTCTGGCCGACGACGCGCTGGCGCACGTCGGCGACGAAGTCCTTGGCGACCTGGAAGTTGACGTCGGCTTCGAGCAGGGCCGTGCGGACGGCGCGGATGCCTTCGTCGACGTTGGCTTCGGTCAGGACCTTCTGCCCGACCATGGCCCGGTAGGCCTTGCCGAGCGCATTGGCGAGCGAGTCGAACATCCGCCGCAGGATGTTGCACCGCAGGCGATCGGTCAAGGAGAAGCGTCGGGCCCGAGGCGGTCGACAGGTCGAAGCGCGCGCCTACGATGGCCCGGATGCGCCGCCTCGCTCGCCTCGCCCCCGTCTTGCTGACCCCCGCCGTCGCGCTCGCCCAATGGCCGACGGCGTCGTCGCCGAACCTGCCGATCGGCGACTTCGCCAACGAGCAGGTGGTCAACAAGATCGCCGCGACCGCCGATGGTGGCTGCTACGTCGGTTGGTTCGACAGCCGCAACGGCGGCTACGAGGTGCGCCTGCAGCGCTTCGACGCCGCGGGCGCCGAGCAATGGGCGCACGGCGGCATCCTGGTCAGCGCCAACCCGCAGTCGACCTCGCTCGTCGACTGGGACCTGCTCGCCGACCGCTTCGGCCACTGCGTGCTGACGTTCACCGACACGCGCGCTGGCGGCGATCTCGACGTCTACGCCTACCGCGTCACGCCGGCGGGCACGCAGGCCTGGGGCGCCAACGGCGTCGCGCTGTCGAACAACGCCGACTTCGAGGCCAACCCGCGCGTCTGCGAAGCCGGCGACGGCGACTTCGTGTTCGTCTGGCCCAACTCGGTGACGCGCACGATCCAGCTGCAGCGCCTCGACCTCGCCGGCACGCCGCGCTTCCCCGGCGACGGCATCGCGATTCCCGGCGACACCGGCCAGTCGCCGGCGTGGGCGCGGCCCGTCGCCGCGTCGCCGTCCGACGGCTCGGTCGTCGTCAGCTGGGTGCGCGCGACGTCGTTCTCGGCGGCCAAGCACCTGCACGCGCAGAAGTACGACGCGCTCGGCCAGCCGCTGTGGAACGGCGGCGTGCGCCTGCCGGTCTTCGACCAGGTCTCGCTGCCGATCGCGTTCGACCCGCGCATCCAGTCCGACGGCCAGGGCGGCGCGATCTTCGCGTGGCACTTCGCGGTCGGCTCGGCGTTCTCGGCGCGCGAGCAGCGCGTCAACGCCGCCGGCGTCGAGGTGTTCCCCCACAACGGCGTCGACGTGTCGACGAACACGAACTCGAAGTTCGATCCGGCGATCGTCTGGCAGCCGGCGACCCAGGACATCCTGGTGGCGTGGAACGAGCGCAACGCCGGCCAGACGACCTGGGGCATCTCGGCGCAGAAGATCGACGCGCTCGGCGCGCGGCAGTGGGGCGCGATCGGCGTCACGCTGCTGCCGATCGACACCGTCGTGAAGTTCGCGCCCGTCGCCGGCCGCGTCGGCGACGGCATGGCGGTGTCCGTGCTGGTCGAGAACCTCGGACTGCTGCAGGATTCCGTGCAGCTGTTCGGCGTCGACGCCGCGGGCGGCCAGCGCCACCCCAACGTCGTCGCCAGTTCGTTCGCCAGCGACAAGCTGCGGCTGGGCCTCGCGACCACGCCGAGCGGCGCCAGCGTGCTGGCGTGGACCGACAACCGCGCCGGCGGCGGCGACGTCTACGGCGCGGCGGTCGATGCTGCCGGCAACCTGGGCATCACGCTGGCGACGGCGACGGCGCTCGGTTGCGCCAGCCCGGCCAACAGCCTGACGGCTTCGGGCCGGCCGGCCTTCGGCGCCACGATCCAGCTCGCGGTCGACAACCCCATCGGCTCGCAGGCGCCGGGTGGCACGCTCGCCTTCGTGTTCCTCGGCATCGGCGGCGTGCCGCTGCCGTGCGGCCTGCCGCTGCCCGGCTTCGGCATGGTCGCGGGCCAGCCCGGCGAACTGCACCTCGACACCAACCTGCCCAACGTCGGCCTGTTCGCCGGCGTGTGGCTCGGCGCGCCGGTCGCGCTGGCGTACGTGACGCCGTCGGCGCCGAGCCTGCTCGGCCAGTCGCTGTACGCGCAGGGGCTGCTCGTCGACCTGCTGCCGGCGGCCGCCGTGCCGTTCGCGCTCACCAACGGCCTGCGCCTCCAGTTGGGCAGCTGATCCCGCCGTGGCACGTCCCTTGCTGAGCCGGCTTCCACGTATGCGAAACGTCAGCCTCACCGTTCTTCTCGCCGCCGCGCTGTCCGCCTGCGCCTCGCCTGCGCCGACGCCTGCCTCGCCGCCGCAGGTGCAGGAACTGCGCGCCTTCCAGAGCGTGCAGGATGTGTTTCGCAGCCAGTACACCGGCCGCCAGGCGATCGACTTCGATGGCGCTGGCCGCGTCACCGTGCTCGACGCCTCGCTCGATGGATACCCGGGCAACGCGTACGTGCGCTGCCGCTTCCAGTACCAGAACCGGACGGCACGCCCCGTCGTGCAGGCGTGGGTGTCGCTCGACGTGCTCGACGCCGACGGCGACGTGGTCGACACGCGGACGAGCTGCCTGATCCTGCCGACGGCGACGGCGATCCAGCGCGGCTCCTACTTCGTCGACGAACTGCGCACCCCCACCCTGGACGCCCACAAGCAGGAAGGCTGGTCGTGGCGGATGCGCTGCGACGCGCAGCTGGAGACGGCCGACGAGCCGCTCGATCCCCCGGCCGCCGAATGGGCGCCGCGCGCGAGCGAGCCGTTCATCCGCCGCTCGCGCTGACCGCGGCGGGCGTCACCGCCCGCGCGGGGCGATGCGCTTCCTGCCGGCGTCGTTCCACTGCGGCGCCTGCTCGCGCGACGCGAGATCGACGACGAAGGGGTACATCGCCTGGATGACCTTGGTCATGTGCGCGACGTCGAGCTTGTCGACTTCGTCGCCCGGCTGGTGGTAGTCGCGGTGCAGCGAGCCGGCGCTGATCGAGTGCGCCACGACGCCGGCCTTGGCGAACGACCAGTTGTCGCTGGCGGCGAACAGGCGGCTCGCCATCGGGAACTCGACCAGCTCGACGCCGCCCTTCTGCATGGCCGCGGCCGCAAGGGCGGCGAAGTCGGACAGGTCGGCGCCGGTCACCCATGCCTTGCCTTCCTTGCCGGGCTCCGGGCGGCCGAGCATCTCGAGGTTGACGTTGGCGACGACCTTGGCGAGGGGGACCGGCGGCGTGTCGCAGAACGCCTTGCTGCCCATCAGGCCCCGCTCCTCGGCGGTGAAGCACACGAAGACGAGGCTGCGCGGCTGCGGCCCGGCCTTCGCGAACGCCTCGGCGAGCAGCAAGACCGCCGTGGTGCCGGTGGCATCGTCGTCGGCGCCGTTGTAGATGGCGTCGCCGTCGACCTCGCGGCCCGTGCCGACGTGGTCGTAGTGGGCGCTGACGACGACGAACTCGTCCTTCTTCGTCGTGCCCGGCAGCACGGCGACGACGTTGCGCTGCGGCATCGGCGACTGGGTCGCGGCCGCGGTCTTCCAGGTCGCCGACCACTGCGCGTTCTCGCTCGCGGCACCCTTCGGCAGCACGCCCTTGCGCACGAGGAACAGCGGACGCGACGCCTGCCGGCGCTGGCCGAGCACCTGCCGCGGGCCGGCCGCCAGCCGCCAGAACGGATGCGTCTCCTCGACCTCGCAGAAGATCGGCCGCCGCGCCGAGCCGGCGAGCAACAGCCGCTGCAGCACCTCGTCGTCGAAGAGCGCGACCGTGCAGGCCTCTTCGCTGCCGGCGTCGGCGTCGGCGACGGTCCACTGCCGCAGGTCGGCACCGGGACGCAGCACGAACTCCGTCGACTTGTCGCCGTTGCGCCGCGTCAACGTCGCCGTCGCCGCCGCCGCGTCGAAGGTCCAGCCGTTCATCGGGAACTCGTGGTACCACGAGCCCTCGGTCGCCTGCGCGAGCCCTGCCTTGGCGAAGCGCTCGGCGATCCACTCGCCGGCGACGACGATCTCCGGGCTGCCGGTGTCGCGGCCGCCGCGCTCGTCGGCGGCGAGCCAGCCCACCGTCTCGCGCACGCGCTCGACGGTGATCGTGTCGGCCTGGGCGGCGAGGACGCCCGCGCACAGCAGCGCGGGCACGAGACGACGGAGCGTCAGCATCAGGTTCCTTCGTGGGCGAGCAGCGCGTTGAGCGCGCCGTGGCGATAGCCGAAGACGTCGAGGGCGACGAAGACGTAGCCGGCGGCCTGCAGCGCCTTGCCGATCGCCTCGCGGAGTTCGAACGCGCGCGCCATCTCGTCGGGGCCGACCTCGACGCGGGCGACGGGGCCGTGGTGGCGCACGCGGAACTGCCGGAAACCGTGCGCGCGCAGCGCCGCCTCGGCGAGTTCGATGCGCTGCAGCACCGCCGCGTCGATCGGCGTGCCGTGCGGCACGCGCGACGACAGGCAGGCGAAGCTCGGCTTGTCGGCGGTCGGCAGTCCGCGGTCGCGGCTGTAGCGGCGCACGTCGTCCTTGCCCATGCCGGCGTCGACG
Source organism: Planctomycetota bacterium (assembly GCA_040375075.1). Taxonomy (GTDB): domain Bacteria; phylum Planctomycetota; class UBA1135; order UBA1135; family UBA2386; genus UBA2386. Next base: position 12,528 of record JBEITC010000010.1, read on the forward strand.
AGCGGCGCGCGCACGCCGTGCTCGGCGGCGGCGCGCTGGCCCGGGCGATGGTCGCCGAGGTCGTCGGTGATGGCGCCATAGACGACCACCCAGTCGGCCGGCGCGATCTCGGACCGGCGCGCCGCCACGGTGACGAACAGCTCCTTCTTGCAGAAGTAGCAGCGATCCCCGGCGTTGGCCCGGTACTCGGCGCGGTCGAGTTCGTGCGTCGGCAGCACGACGTGGCGCGCGCCCAGCTGCCGCGCCATCGCGGCGGCGTCGGCGAGCTCGGCGCGCGGCAGCGACGGCGAGTCGGCGGTCACTGCGACGACGCGCTCACCGAGCGAATCGGCGCACGCGGCCAGCAGCGCCGTGCTGTCGACGCCGCCGGAGAACGCCACCACCGCGCCGGGCAGCGCGCCGAGGTCGGCGCGCAGCAGGGCGAGCTTCTGCTCGAAGGGCAAGGCGGCGGCGGCGGGAAGCGTCACGGCGAGCCGTTCTAGCGGCGAAGGGCCGACCAGGCCACCCGCCCGCGCACCACGGTCAGTAGGACCTTCGCCTGCAGGATCTCGCCCTCGGGGCAGGTGCGCAGATCGCGGTCGAAGACGGTGAAGTCCGCCGACTTGCCGGCCTCGATGGAACCGAGGTCGCGCTCGGCGAACATCGCGTAGGCGGCGTGCATCGTGAAGCCGCGCAGCGCCTGCTCGCGCGAGAGCTTCTGGTCGGGACGGAAGCCGCCGTCCGGACCGCCGCGCTCGGACCGCGTCGTCACGGCCGCGAACAGGCCCTTGCGCGGATCGACGGACTCGACCGGGAAGTCGCTGCCGAACGGCACGACGACGCCGAGCCGGTGGAAACGCGACCACGCGTAGGCGCGCAGCGTGCGCTCGGCGCCCAGCCGTTCGGGCGCCCACGGCATGTCGCTCGTCAGGTGCGTCGGCTGCATGCTCGGCAGCACGCCGAGCGCGGCGAAGCGCGCGAAGTCGTCGGCGGCGACGATCTGCGCGTGCTCGACGCGGAAGCGCCGCGCCGCCAGGCCGCCGTCGCATCGCACCGACGCATAGGCGTCGAGCACGGCACGGTTGGCGGCGTCGCCGATCGCGTGCATGCACAGCTGCATGCCGGCGTCGGCGCAGCGCTGCGCCAGGTCGGCGATCGCCGGCTTGGGCATCAGCATCAGGCCCTTCCAGCCCTTGCGATCGGCGTACGGCTCCAGCAGCACGGCGCCGCGCGAGCCGAGCGCGCCGTCGGCGTAGGCCTTGACCGCGCGCACGACGATCACGCCGTCGTCCGTCTGCCACGGCCCGCGCGCGATCAGGCCCTTCTCGTTCGGGTCGAGCATCACGTGCACGCGCAGCAGCCAGCGGCCCTCGCGGTGCAGCCCCACCATCGCCGCCAGCGTGCGCGCGTCGACGCCGGCGTCGTGCACGCCGACGAGCCCGGCGCGCAGGCAGGCGTCGTGCGCGGCGAGCAGCCGCTCGCGCAGCTGCTCGTCGGTCAACGGCGGCACGACGACGAGCGCCATCGCGTCGTCGACGAGCACGCCGGTCGGCGTGCCGGCCGCGTCGCGCTGGATCTCGCCGCCCTGGCCGGTGGCGCTGTCCTTGGTGATGCCCGCCCGCGCCATCGCCGCGGCGTTGGCGAGACCGGCGTGACCGTCGACGCGCACCAACCAGACCGGATGGTCCGGCACGGCGTCCGACAGCGGTCCGTGCGACGGCATCGCCTTCTCGGGCCAGTCGTTCTGGTCCCAGCCGCGGCCGAGGATCCACGCCCCCTTGGGCGCGCGCGCGGCGGCGGCGCGCACCTTCTCGACCACCTCGACGTACGACGCGGTGCCGACGAGGTCGACCTCGGCGAGCGCGTTGCCGAGGCCGAGCAGGTGGCCGTGCGCGTCGATCAGGCCGGGCACGACGAAGGCGTCGGCGGGCAGGTCGATCGCCGTGGCGTCGCTCGCCGGATCGAGGCGGTCGCCGGCGACGATGCGGCCGGCGCGCGCCGCGATGGGACCGGGCCAGTCGCGGTTCGTGCCGGTGTGCACGGCGCCGCCGCGCAGCAGCAGGTTGCCCGACGATGCGGCGGGCGGCGCAGGCTCCTGCGGGAGCGCGAGCAGGACGGCGGCGAGCACGGCGACGGACGCAGCGGCGACCATGCCGCGATGCTACGTCAGGCGTCGTCGGGCGCGCAGCGGATCTCGGCGTCGGCCGTGAAGATGGAGCGGCGACGGATGCGCCCGGCCGGGACCTTGGCGCCGGGGAACAGCAGGCACTCCGTCAGCGCGCAGCCGTCGCCGACTTCGGCGCCAGCCATCGCGACGCAGCGCGCGAGCGTGCTGCCCTTGCCGATCTTGACGTCGGGGGCGAGCCAGTCCGCCTTGCCGCTCTGCTGCAGGAGCAGCAGGTTGAGGTCGAGCAGGTCGGCCGGGTAGCTGACGTTCATGTCGGCCTTGACGACCTCGGCCGCTTCGACCTTGTAGCCGTCGTCGAGGAAGATCTGGATCGAGTCGGTGATCTCGTACTCGTTGCGCATCGCCGTGCGCGGCGTGCGGCGCACGGCGTCGAAGAACGACTGATCGAACAGGTAGATGCCGCAGCCCTTGAGGTCGGTGCGCGGGAACCGCGGCTTCTCGACCACGCGGTTCACGACGCCAGCGCCGTCGGTGTGCACGACGAAGTTGCGCTTGATCGCCTCGAGGTTGGGCTCGCGCTTGCACGCCAGCACGCCGCCGAGGTTGCCAGCACGGAAGCGGTCGAGCATGTGCCGCAGGTTCTCGGTGACGAAGAAGATGTCGCCGAGGAACAGGAAGAACGGCCGGTCGACGTGGCTCTCGAGGCGCGACACCGCGTGCGCGATGCCGAGCATCTCCTCCTGCTCGACGTACTGGATCGACACGCCCCACCGGCTGCCGTCGCCGAGCGCGCGCACGACCTCGTGGCCGAGGTGGCCGATCACGACGACCACCTTGCGGATGCCGAGTCCGGCCATCATCTCCAGCTGGTAGGCCATCAACGGCTTGCCGAGCACCGGCAGCACCGGCTTGGGCCAGTGCTCGGAGAAGGGGCGCATCCGGGTGCCCTTGCCAGCGGCAAGGATCACCCCCATCAAGTCGTCGCTCACGCGGGGCTCCGGTTCGCTGCGGTCAGTCGTTCGAGAAGGGCACCGACACGTTCTTCACCACCGACACGCGATCGGTGACGAGGCTGGTGACGAGCAGCTCGGGCCGGTCGTCGCCGTCCATGTCCTGCAGCACGGCGTCGGAGGCGCCGAGCGTGCCGGGGAACGTCGGCAGCAGCGGGAAGCTACCGAAGCCGTCGCCCACCATCACGCGGAAGTCGCCGCTCTGCAGCGACGCGACCAGGATGTCCGGCGCGCCATCGCGCGTGAGGTCGCGAGCGAGCAAGGCCGTCGGCGAGCTGCCGGCCGGATAGTCCTGGCGCACGAAGCCCGACGCCGCGCCGAACAGCACCGAGATGCTGCCCGATGCCGCATTGCTGACCACGAGGTCCGCGCGCTCGTCGCGATTGAAGTCGCTGACGACGAGGTAGTTCGGCGACTGGCCGACGCCGACCGACGCGGCTTCCGCCCACGTCGCGCCGGCGCGGCGCAGCACCAGGATGTCGCCGAGGCTGCTGCGCGACACCGCGAGGTCGAGCGCGCCGTCGCCGTCGAAGTCGGCGGCCGCGACGTCGACCGGGGCGCCGCCGACCGGGATCACGATCGGCGCGCCGAACGCGAACGGCGTCGCCGAACCGGGGATCAGGTAGAGGTCGCCGCCGAGGTGATCGCAGACGACCACGTCGAGTCCGGGCTGGCCATCGACGTCGGCGACGGCGACCCCGAACGGATGCTGGCCGCCACCGAGGACCGCCGGCAGGCCGGCGACCGGCGCGAATGCATAGGCTCCGGCCGCCGAAGCGTTGCGCAGCAGCTTGACGCCGCCGTCGACCGCGCAGACGAGGTCCAGACGGCCGTCGGCGTCGAGGTCGACGGCTTCGACCTGGAACACGCCGGCGCCGACCTCGACCGTCGCCTCGACGACGAGCGCGCCCGCGGCGTCGCGGCCCATGACCTTCAGCTCGGCGTCGCCGTCGCTGCCGGTGACGACCTCGAAGTCGCCGTCGCCGTCGAAGTCGCCGCCGTCGAGCCAGAAGGCGCCGCCGAGGCCGGTGGCGAAGCTGCGCGCGCCAGCGAGTTCGCTGGTCGGCTTCGCCAGCCAGACATTGACGCGCTCGCCGCCGCCGCTGAGCGCGAACAAGGCCGTGCGGCCCGCGCCGTCGATGTCGCCGACGACCGGGCGCAGCGGCATGCCGCTCGCGTCCATCTGGAACTGGTCGCCGACGCCGCCGCCGGGGAGTTGGGGCGCGACGAGCATCGTCGCGTTGAACGCGAGGCCGCCGACGAGGTCGGCGCGACCGTCACCAGTCACGTCGGCGATCGTCGCCAGCGACGGCTTCGCCGACACCGGCACGTCGAACGACTGGTAGCTCCCGCCGCCGACCGACGGCGGACCGTCGAGCGCGGTGATGACGACGGAGCGGTGGGCGTCGAACGCCGAGACCCCCAGGCCCGCGCGGCCGCCGCCGCTCCGGTCGCCGAAGGCGACGGCGCCAGCGCCGCCGGGCACCGCGACCTGACGGACGAGCGAACCAAAGAAGCCGCCCGTCGCGCCCTCGTAGATCACGAGGCGCGACAGCGCGGGATCGCTGACGACGAGGTCGATCAGGCCATCGCGCGTGGCGTCGCCGGCGGCGAGATGGAATGCCTGGCCACCGGTCGGCGCTGGCATCGCGAACGATTCGACGCCGAGGAAGCCGCCCAGGCCGTCGCCGCGGCAGTGGACGATCTCGGGCGCGTCCGGACGCGAGATGGCGACGTCGAGCTTGCCGTCGGCGTCGAAGTCGGCAGCCACCACGGCGAGCGCGCCGGAGCCGTGCGGCACGGCCGCGCTGAACGCGAACGTCGCCGCGCCGTCGTTGCGCCACAGCTCCGTGCTGTTCGCTTCGCGCCGCACGATCACGAGGTCGACGTCGCCGTCGCCGTCGAAGTCGCCGCCGTCCATCCACACCGGCAGGCCGCCGAGCTGCAGCGACTGGCCGAGCGTGAACGTCGCGCCGTTGCCGACCAGCACGCGCAGCTCGCCCGTGAGGCTGCAGACGGCCATGTCGAGCTTGCCGTCGCCGTCGAAGTCGTCGACGACGTAGTCCGTGTGCGCCGACGAGCCGGTCGCGACCTCCGTGCGCGTCTCGAAGACGGGGCGCTCGCCGACGAGCGCGGCAGGCGTCGAGTCGCCGTCGTGACGGGCGCAGGCGGCGGCGATCGCGGCAGAGAGCAGACAGAGGGTGCGGGGCGACAGCTTCATGACGTCGAGGGTCGTCGCGCCGGGAACCTGGACGGCGCGATGCGACGAAGAGTAGCACGCGCGCGCGCCTGCGGCGGCAACGGCGATCGCCGACCCGCGGCCAGCGCTACGAAGGCGTCGGAGCCCGCGCCATGGCGTCGATGGCATCGCGCCTTCGCGTCGACGCCCGAGAGCACGTCGGCTGCGCCCGAACCGCGCAGCAGCGCGCGCGGACGCCATGGGCGCGCGCGCAGCGCGTCGGACCAACCACTGCACGCCCTCAGCGCGGCTCGGACGGGGCAAGGTAGCTGCGGGCGCGCTGCACGTAGTGGCTGGCGCGCCAGCGCAGGCCTTCGACCTCCTCGTCGGTGACCTGGCGCACGATCTTGCCGGGCATGCCCAGCACGACCGAACGCGGCGGGATCACGGCGTTCTCCTTGATCAGCGCGCCGGCGCCGATCAGCGAGAACTCGCCGATGCGCGCGCCCGCGAGCACGATGCTGCCCATGCCGATCAGCGCGTAGTCGCCGATCTCGACGCCGTGCACGAGCGCGCCATGACCGATCGTCACGCCCTTGCCGATGCGCAGCGGGCAGCCGACGTCGACGTGCACGCAGGTGTTGTCCTGCACGTTGGTGTCGTCGCCGATCTCGATCCAGCTGTCGTCGCCGCGGATCGTCACGCCGAACCAGATGCCGACGTCGCGGCCAAGGCGCACGTCGCCGACCACGACGGCGTTGTCGGCGATCATCGCCGCGCCGCGCCGCTTGAGCCGTCCGACCATGTCCGGGTGGACGGTGAACTCGCGCATCTCGGGGATCATCGCGGATACAGATAGTCGAGCGTGGCCGGCCACGCGACGGCGAGCGCGACGGTCACGGCGTTGTGGGCCGCGTGCGCGAGGATCGCCGGCAGCATGCTGCTCGACCGCTGCGCCAGCCAACCGAAGCCAGCACCGAGGAGCGCCGCCGGCAGCGCCAGCGGCAGCGGGTGCACGAGCCCGAACGCGACCGCGGTCGCGGCCACCGCGCCAGCCGGGCCGAGCGCGGGACGCAGCGCCGGCAGCAGGTAGCCGCGGAACACGACGTCCTCGGCGACCGGCGCGGCGACGACGACGCCCGCGACGAACAACCACGCCATCGGCCGGCCGAAGTCGGCGCCGGCGAGGTAGAGCAACTGCGGCTGCGCGACCGCGGGCGCGCCGGCCGCGGCGAGGCCGCGGGCATAGGCGACGAACAGCGCCCACCACGGCAACGCCAGCGCCGCGTAGAGACCGAGCGTTCGCCACGGCCGCGCCGGCCGCAGCGGCAGTCCCGGCGGCTGCCAGCTCGCGAACACGGCGACGCCGGCGCACGCCAGGATCCAGCCGACCATGCTCGCCTCGATGCGGCCGCCGGCGTCGTCGGCGAACACGCCCCGCCGCTGCAGCAGTTCCTGGACCAACGGCGCGCCGATGGCGAGCGCGAACAGGCCGCACAGGAAGCGCAGCCCGAGCAGGCCGGGCGCGGGCATGCGCTACTCCCCGGCGATGACGCCGGTCGTCGGCGACGAGGCGCTGGCGTAGAGCTTCTTGCCGATGCGGCCGGCGAGGAATGCGTCGCGCCCGGCCTCGGCTGCCGCCTTCATCGCCCGCGCCATGCGCACCGGCTCCTTCGCCGACGCGACGCCGGTGTTGAGCAGCACGCCGTGCGCGCCGAGCTCGAACGCGATCGCGACGTCGCTCGCCGTGCCGACGCCGGCGTCGACGATCACCGGCACGCTGGCGCGCTCGAGGATGATGCGGATGTTGTTCGGGTTGAGGATGCCCTGGCCGCTGCCGATCGGCGCGCCGGCCGGCATCACCGAGGTCACGCCGGCGTCCTCGAGGCGCTTGGCGAGCACGGGATCGTCGCTCGTGTAGCACAGCACGAGGAAGCCCTCCTTGACGAGGACCTTCGCCGCCTCGAGCGTGCCGATCGGATCGGGCAGCAGCGTCTGCGGGTCGCCGAGGACCTCGAGCTTGACGAAGTCGCCCATGCCGAGTTCGCGGCCCAGGCGCGCGGTGCGGATGGCGTGGTCGGCGTCGAAGCAGCCGGCGGTGTTCGGCAGCAGCACGTACTTGTCGCGCGGCAGGTAGTCGAGCAGCGTCTTGCCGGCGGGCGCGCCGAGCTGCATGCGGCGGACGGCGACGGTCACGCACTGCGTGCCCGACACCTCGAGCGCCTCGACCATCGACTCCATCGACGGGTACTTGCCCGTGCCCAGGAACAGGCGCGAGGAGAATCGGTGCGGACCGAGGACCAGCGGAGCGTCAACGAGCGTCACGGGGCCGATCGTGCGCCGCCGCCGCGCTGGCCACAAGGGGACGCTTCAGCCGCCGCCGAAGAACGTCACCACTTCGACGTGGTCGCCGTCGGCGAGCGACGTGGCGGCGTGGTCGGCCCGGCGCACGATCGCCTTGTTGCGCTCGACGGCGACGTGCTCGGGCCGCAGGCCCAGCTCGCGGACGAGGTCGGCGACCGTGCTGCCCGCCGGCAGCGCGCGCGGCTCGCCGTTGACGTGGATCGCGATCGAAGCGTTCATGGGTCGAGGCGCTGCAGCAGCAGCGTCTTCAGGTATTCGCCCTCCGGATGCGTCAGCAGCGCCGGGTGGTCCGGCCCGGCGCCCAGGCGCTGCCGCAGCGCCACGCGGAACGGCAGGCCGGCCGCCGCCTGCCGCGCGATCTCCTGGAAGCGCGGGCCATCGACATGGTGGCTGCACGTGCACGTGACGAGGAAGCCGTTCGGCGCCAGCAGGCGCAGCGCCTGCCGGTTGAGGTCGCGGTAGCCGCGCTCGGCGCCCTCGACCTCGCGGCGCGACTTGGCGAACGCCGGCGGATCGAGCACCACGAGGTCGAAGCGCTCGCTGCGCTCGCGCAGTTCGCGCAGCGCGTCGAACGCGTCGGCGGCACGGACCTCGAGCCCAGCGAGGCCATTGCGCGCAGCGCCGGCCTGTGCTGCCGCAAGCGCGGCCTCGCTCTGGTCGAGCGCCAGCGCCGACGTCGCGCCGCCGGCGAGCGCGCTGAGCGCGAAGCCACCCTGGTAGCTGAACAGATCGAGCACGCGCCGCCCCTTGGCCAGCGAGCGCACGAGCGCGCGCGCCGGCCGCTGGTCGAGGTAGTAGCCGGTCTTGTGGCCGCTGAACGGCCGCGCCTCGAGCCGCAGCCCCTGCTCGACGAACGGCGCCGCCTCGGCGCGCCGGCCGTGCAGCAACCGCACCTCCTCGGCGAGGCCTTCGTGCTTGCGCGCGGGCACGTCGTTGCGCGCCACCACCGACTCGGCGCCGAGCCGGTCGACGAGGAACGGCACGATCGCGTCGAGCGAGGCCTCGACCCACGCGCTCGTCGCCTGCAGCACGAGCACGGCGCCATAGCGGTCGACGACGAGACCGGGCAGCCAGTCGCCTTCGCCGTGCGCGATGCGGACGCCGTCCTCGGGCCCGAGCATGCCGGCGCGCTGGCCGATCGCCGCGTCGAGGCGGGCGCGGAAGAACGCTTCGCGGTCGGGCACGCCCTCGCCGGGCCACGGCCCGCACAGGCGCAGCGCCAGCTTGCTGGCGCCGGTGACGCCGAGGCCGAGGTCGCGGCCTTCTTCGTCGCGCACGCGCACGAGGCGCGGCGGCAGCGCATCGCCGGCGAGCAGGTCGTCGGCGTAGAACCACGGCTGGCCGCGGCGGGCGAAGCCGCTGGCGCGCGCCGTCAAACGGACTTCGTCGGAGGCGCTGCGGTCGGGTTCGGCCATCGGGGCGGCAGACGGTAGTCGTCGCCGCCGCCGAGGGAAAGCGCGTCGCTCAGCGGTTGGGCGTCGCCGGCACGCCCTGCGCGGGCGTGCTCGGGTTCGTCGGCGTGTCGATCGGCACCGTGCTGCGCGCGACGTTGCTGCCATCGATGCCGTTCAACGCGCGCGACATCGTCTGCTGCAGCGCGCGGCCGATGAGCTTGTACGGGCTCGCCGGGTTGAGCTCGGTCGGCGTCGACTGCTTGTTGGCGTAGGTCTGGTCGAGCAGCAGCTCGCGCTTGCCGCCGATGCCCGACGGACCGAACACCTGCAGACGGACGGCCACCTCAGCGAACGAGCGCCGGCCGGAGACGGCCTCGGTGCTGCCACCGAGGAAGCTGACCAGCGTCGGCTTCACGACGAGGGCGTTGGGCTCGGGCTGCTCGCAGACCTCGGTGAACAGTTCGCTGTCGGCGAACTGGCGGGTCATCACGTCGCCGACCATCGCCGTCACCGGCCGCTCCCAGAAGTCGTCGGTCGTGTAGGTGATCGGGAACCCGCGGTCGTTGTTCGGCAGGTTCGACGCCACCCGGCCATCCGCCATCGGCGTCACGCAGACGCCGCGATCGCCCGCGACCTTCGTCGTGTAGGGCACGTCGACGTACAGCGCCTCGTTCGTGGCGAGGTCGGCGGTGTAGTCCGTCGAGTTGCACGCGGGCAGCAGGAGCAGGAGGGCGGGAAGGATCCGACGCGAAGGCTTTGCCATGCGGCGGTGCCATCGGCAGATCGCGACCGCGGACTTGAGGCCTGAGCGCCCGCCCGTCCCGCGGCGGCGACCAGGCACGCCGGCACAGCCGCCCCGCCGGGGGTCGCCCGGCCGGCAGCCGACCGGGTCGGCCCACTGCACGTTTTGCCCCGCCCGCCCCCGGCGGCTAGAACCCTTGCCCCCCGCTCGCGGCCGGTCAGCCGCCAGCGGCCCCACCCCACACGCCATGGCCGTCCGGAATCCGTTCTCGTCCCGCTCGACCCTGAAGGTCGGCAAGCAGACCTACACCTACTTCGCCCTGCCCGCGCTCGAGAAGGCAGGCCTCGGCAAGCTGTCGCGGCTGCCGTACTCGATCCGCGTGCTGCTCGAGCAGGCGCTGCGCAACCACGACGAGTACGTCGTCGCCACCAAGGACGTGCAGAACATCGCCGGCTGGAGCAAGGCGACCGCCGGGCAGGTCGAGATCCCGTTCCTGCCGGGCCGCGTGGTGCTGCAGGACTTCACCGGCGTGCCGTGCGTCGTCGACCTCGCGGCGATGCGCGCGGCGATGAAGCGCCTCGGCGGCGACGCCCGCAAGATCAACCCGCTGGTGCCGTGCGACCTCGTCATCGACCACTCGGTGCAGGTCGACGCGTTCGCCAGCCGCACGGCCGAGCAGGACAACCTCAAGCTCGAGTTCGAACGCAACCAGGAGCGCTACGAGTTCCTCAAGTGGGGCCAGCAGTCGCTGACCAACTTCCGCGTCGTGCCGCCGGGCATGGGCATCGTGCACCAGGTCAACCTGGAGTACCTCGCCAGCGGCGTGCTGACCAAGAAGGAAGGCAAGGACACCGTCGCCTACCCGGACACGGTCGTCGGCACCGACTCGCACACGACGATGATCAACGGGCTGGGCGTGCTCGGCTGGGGCGTCGGCGGCATCGAGGCCGAGGCCGTGATGCTCGGCCAGCCCACCTACATGCTGCTGCCCGAAGTCGTCGGCATGGAGCTCGTCGGCAAGCTGCCGGAAGGCGCGACCGCGACCGACCTCGTGCTCACCGTCACGCAGCTGCTGCGCAAGCACGGCGTGGTGAACAAGTTCGTCGAGTTCTTCGGCAGTGGCGTCGGCGCCATGTCGCTCGCCGACCGCGCCACCATCGCCAACATGGCGCCGGAGTACGGCGCGACGATGGGCTTCTTCCCCGTCGACGCCGAGACGTGCCGCTTCCTCGCGAAGTCCGGCCGCAGCAAGGAGCAGGTCGCGCTGGTCGAGGCCTACTGCAAGGCGCAGGGGCTGTTCTGGACGCCGGACGCGCCGGTCCCCGAGTTCACCTCGACGCTCAAGCTCGACCTCTCGACGATCGTGCCGAGCCTCGCCGGCCCCAAGCGCCCGCAGGACCGCGTGCCGCTCAGCGCGATGCAGCAGGACTTCCGTCATGGCCTGACCAAGGACGTCCAGAGCCGCGGCTTCGCGCTGCCGGCCGACCAGCTCGCCAGCACGGCCGCGGTCGCCGACGGCAGCAACGCGCAGATCGGCCACGGCGCCGTCGTGATCGCCGCGATCACGTCGTGCACCAACACCAGCAACCCGTCGGTGATGCTCGGCGCCGGCCTGCTGGCCAAGAAGGCCGCCGCGCGCGGACTCGTCCGCAAGCCGTGGGTCAAGACCTCACTCGCGCCCGGCTCGCGCGTCGTCACCGACTACCTGACCAAGGCCGGACTGCTGCCAGCGCTCGAGGCCGTCGGCTTCCACGTCGTCGGCTACGGCTGCACGACCTGCATCGGCAACAGCGGCCCGCTGCCGACGCCGGTCTCGCAGGCGATCAAGGACGGCAGCCTCGTCGCCGCGGCGGTGCTCTCCGGCAACCGCAACTTCGAGGGCCGCGTCAACCCCGACGTGAAGGCCAACTACCTCGCGTCGCCGCCGCTCGTCGTCGCGTACGCGCTCGCCGGCACCGTCGACATCGACCTGCAGAAGGACCCGATCGGCGTCGACCAGCAAGGCCAGCCGGTCTACCTGCGCGAGATCTGGCCGAGCCAGCAGGAGATCGCCGACGCGATCGCCAGCAGCATGTCGCCGAAGGCGTTCCTCGAGCAGTACGGCAAGGTCGACCTCGGCCCGGCGCCGTGGCGCAAGATCAAGGCGACGAAGAGCGACCTGTTCCGCTTCCAGGGCAAGAGCACGTACATCCAGGAGCCGCCGTTCTTCACCACGATGGGCAAGACGGCCGGCACGATCGGCGCGATCGCCGGCGCCCGCGCGCTCGCCGTGCTCGGTGACTCGGTGACGACCGACCACATCAGCCCGGCCGGCAACATCAAGGCGACCAGCCCCGCCGGCCGCTACCTGGTCGAGAACGGCGTGCAGCCCGCCGACTTCAACCAGTACGGCGCGCGCCGCGGCAACGACCGCGTGATGACGCGCGGCACCTTCGCCAACGTCCGCCTGCGCAACCTGCTGGCCAAGCAGGAAGGCGGCTTCACGACGCACCTGCCGAGCGGCGAGGAACTCGCGATCTACGACGCGTCGATGCGCTACCAGCAGGCCGGCACGTCGCTGTGCGTGCTCGCCGGCAAGGAGTACGGCACCGGCAGCTCGCGCGACTGGGCGGCCAAGGGCACGTTCCTGCTCGGCGTGAAGTTCGTGATCGCCGAGAGCTACGAGCGCATCCACCGCAGCAACCTCGTCGGCATGGGCGTGCTGCCGCTCGAGTACCTGCCCGGCGAGACGCGCGAGTCGCTCGGCCTCACCGGCCACGAGGAGTTCGCGGTCGCGATCGACGATGGCGTGCAGCCGCGGCAGAAGCTGACGGTCACCGCCAAGAACCTCACGACCGGCGAGGTCACGACGTTCGAGGCGCAGTGCCGCATCGACACGCCGGTCGAGGTCGACTACTACCGCAACGGCGGCATCCTGCAGACCGTGCTGCGCAAGCTGCTGGCCCCCGCCAAGGCGGCGCCGGCGGCGGCGAAGAAGCCGGCGGCGAAGAAGGGCGCAACGAAGAAGGGCGCCGCGAAGCCGGCGGCGAAGAAGGCCGGCAAGCCCGCGCCGAAGGCCGCGGCGAAGAAGCCGATGGCCAAGCCGGTCGCGAAGAAGCCGGTGGCGAAGAAGCCGGTCGCGAAGCCCGCCAAGAAGCCGGCGAAGCCCGTCGTGAAGAAGTCGGCGAAGCCGGTGGCGAAGAAGCCGGCGAAGCCGGTCGCCAAGGGCAAGCCGAACGGCAAGCCCGCGAGCAAGGCCGTCGTCGCCAAGAAGCCGGCCAAGGCCGCGGCGAAGCCGGC